>JAGVPT010000081.1 GCA_020052095.1 Bacteroidota bacterium
ACCTTGAATAAGTCCCGATCAGTGAAAAGGCGAATTTGAATGATTTTCAAGCAAAACCACAAGAAAAATATTCGACGTACTTGCGAGACGGCACACTAGTAAGACCACCAAACAAAAAGGCTTCGGAATATCTCCGAAGCCTTTTTTTGTTTACAGCCGCTCGATTCTTTACTTCATCAAAACCATTTTCTTTGCCTGCGATACGCCTCCACTTGTCGATAGACGATAGAAGTAGACCCCGGATGACAGGTCGCTTGCATTGAAAGAAACCTTGTAGACGCCTGCTGATTTCACTTCATCCAATAGCGTCGCGATCTGCTGGCCAAGGATATTATATATCTTCAGCGATGCCTGGCCATTGGTCTGAAGCGCGAACGATATTGTCGTTGTCGGATTGAATGGATTCGGATAATTCTGGTCGAGCTGGAACGAAGCCGGTACCTGGCGCGAAATTTGTTCGACAACGCCAGTAACGAGTCCGCCGGAATTGTTGACCTGTCCACGAATCTCTCCGCCACCGTTTGCAGCCGTGTGAACGTTCAAATATAACCGACCGCGGACGAGTTCCCGCAACAATGCGTCGGTCAATGGCTGTGTAGCGTCTCCGCTCGCCCACGATCCCGACGTCGTGTTATTCGTGAAGGCCAAAGTCTTGACCACACCTCCCGCAACTCCCTCCGCGCCGTTGTGGAAATGCGCCGCGGTCATTGTTCCGCTCAAACCGGTTACGGTCGCATCGTACGACACTGAGCCGTTCGTCCCTAATGTAATTGCACCTGTTCCCTTCCCGGGCACAAGACCTACGGGGAGCGGGACTGCTTGTGAGCTATCTAACTTTGCAGCAAACCCTATTCCTGTCGATCGTAACACTTGTCCGCGAATTTCTCCTCCGGCATTCGCGGTTGTGTGGACATTAATATAGAGCCTCCCCTTCAAAAATTCACTCATCAGTGAATCTGTTAGAGGTTGACTTGCGTCGGTGCTTGACCATGTGCCTGTTGCATTATTATTGACGAAGGTGAGAGTCTTCACTACTCCGGCAGCTACTCCTGCGGCGCCATTGTGGAAATGGCCGGCATTAAGCGCGCCGCTCAAACCATTCACAGTTATGCTGTAGTTGATCGCTGTTCCGGCGGCGTTCAGCCAGAACGATCCCGTTCCTTTTCCTGGAACTAATCCGGTCGGGGCGGGAACTGCCTGAATGCTGTCCATCTTTGCAATCGCGCTCGATCCATTATTGATAAGAACTTGTCCGCGGATCTCGCCGCCGCCATTGGCAGCGGTGTGAACATTTACATATAATCGCCCATTGATCAGTTCCCTCAGCAGCTTGTCCGTCAAAGGTTGCGTGGCATCGCCGCTGGTCCATGTTCCGATCGTCGTATTATTTGTGAACGTCATAGTTTTGACTACGCCACCCGCGACTCCTGCCGCTCCATTATGGAAGTGGGCTGCGTTGATTGTCCCACTCAGTCCTGTGATCGTCCCGTCATACGTTACCTGACCGCTCGTTCCCAATGTCACAGAGATTGTTCCCTTCCCGGGCACTGCTCCTACCGGAGCCGGAACTGCCTGCGCGCTGTCCATCTTCGCCGTGAAGCCGACACCCGACGTCAACAACACCTGCCCGCGGATTTCTCCTCCGGCGTTCGCTGATGTGTGGACGTTTATGTATAACCGGCCTTTGAGCAATTCGCTTAGCAGAGAATCTGTGAGAGGTTGAGTGGCGTCTGTCGACGACCAGGTACCGGTTGCCGAATTGTTTACAAAGGTCAGTGCCTTGACCACGCCCGCTGCAACGCCTGCCGCTCCATTGTGAAAGTGCCCCGCATTGACTGCGCCGGAGAGTCCATTCACAGTGATGTTGTAATACAACTGCGTCGCATTAGAGTTGAGAACGAATGAGCCTGTTCCCTTCCCCGGAACCAGTCCGGTCGGCGCCGGAACTGCCTGCGCGCTGTCCAACTTTGCAGTAAGAAATATCTGTCCATTAGCAATTGAACATATCGTCACAATTGCGAAACAGGTCAAGAGTAGAAAAGACCTCATACATCCTCCGTGAATGGTATTTTGATGAGTGAATTAAGCCTGGTGAGACTCTTATTGAGTACAAATTGCCACGGCAATGGCACTTTAATAACAGGCACGGGTGCGGAATAGTTTCCTTATCAGGATAAGGGATGAGGGAAAAGGGATAATGGGACTAAGGGAAGACGGGGCGGGGGCTATTTGAGGCGGTAGAATAATTGAACAAGTCCGGTAGAGTACTTCTTCGTATCTATTAATGTAAATCGTATCCTCTTCTGTAAGTCCTTGAAGAGAGGCTTTCCTTTCCCCAATAAGATCGGATGGATTGATAGTTGTAGTTCGTCAACTAATTGCTCATTTATGAGACTTGCGGTGAGAATCGCACCGCCGAATAGCCAGATGTCTTTGCCGGGTTGATTTTTTATCTTCATCACCTCTTTTATGAAGTTGTCTCCGATAATCTGCGCACCCCCCGCGGCGGACTTCATCGTTTTGGAAAACACGTACTTCTTCTTTTCCGGATAGGGATTCTTCTCGGCCCCTACTACAACCTCATAACTTCTTCTACCGAAAAAAATTGCATCTGTTCTTTTCATAAAATCAGTCATACCGTAATCCTGATCGGTATAACACCAATCGTACTCTCCGTTCGGCCCTTCGATGTAGCCGTCGAGAGTGACGGCAAGATTTAGAATTACTTTTCGCATTTCAAGTTCTTGTGGATAGACACTTCTGAAAAATTCCCGAGATACTCAGAATGACAATCAATTGACGATTTTTCAGAACTCTCAAATAGAAATCCACGGCGTCTCGATAAATCTATTTTCGACGACCACCCCTCAATCCCCTCCTCATTCGAGGAGGGGAAGGCCAAAGGCCAGGGGTGGTGAAAGTTGCGAACAGACAATGTGCAGTAAGGGCTCCTGCTGTGCCATACCTTCATTGCCTTGCGAAAACAATAAGTGATTGATAATCGTTTTCACCGGCTTCACGAAGAGCTTTCAGATATGCCGACCTTGCGGCACCATGTGCCGTCAAATTGATACTCCCCCATGAAAAATGAGTCCGGCCAAATCCATGGCTTACGAGAATATCTGCAATGAGGCGGGAATGTCTTCCATTGCCGTTTGAGAAGGGATGAATCGTAACAATCCGATGACTGAATCTCACAGCGATCTCATCCCCGGCAAACACTTTGTGATCGATCCAGTATTGGCAATCATCCAGGAGCTTCTTTACCTCGGTGCGAATTTGATTCTTGTCAACTCCAAGGTTCTTATTCGATGTTCGAAATTGTCCTGCCCACTTCCAAATATCCCCAAACATCCTCTTATGCAATTCCCTCACAAAATCCTCGGTGAGTATCTGCTGAAGACCGACCTTTCTCTTCATCGTCCATTCGATGGCCTTCTCGACGCCAAGCTGTTCAAATTCGTCAAGCTCGCCATGTGTCGTGATGGTGGTAATCAGGAGTCCTTCCTTCTCATCTTCATCCAGCGGTGTTTGACTAGCCGTGAAATCGAGATCTAATCCCATAGATGTTTCGGCATCTCTTGTTTTAGTATGCCGGCCCTGTCTTTGATTGCCTGTCGCAATCTCTCTTCGCTGTTTTCCTGTTCCTCAAGCTTCATCGTATGGGATGTTCTCATGACAACATCGCGTGCAACTTGTTGAGCTCGCTTGTCGATCATTTTTTCGATGGAGGATTCCTTCGGTACGAATCCGTACACAAACTGAAGATCGAGCGCCTTGCCCACTTCAATCAACTTTTTGAGCGTGATGGTCCTCTTCTCCTCTCGTTCCTCAATTTCCCTCACGCTTACCGAAGTCTTGTTGAGCCGTTTTGCAAGCTGCACCAGGGACATGTTGAGCGTCGTTCTGATCGCATTTATCCATCCTCTTGAAGGCACTTCAACCCCCTTCAAGACATGCAATTTCGCCAACTTCCTGTCGAGTTGTTCTACCATCAGCTTTTTATTGAGTTTGTCCATTAGGATATATCCTTGTTTGTGTTGATTCAATATAAGGATATATCCTTATTATTGCAACTGAATTACTGGGGAATACCCTTGCATTTCAGTGATTGCTCAGATTACGCAGATTTTTCGCAGATTGCAGATTGCGCTGATGTGGTCAGTGTTAGCTGTTGATTGCTAGTGGATTCTCTCCAACAAAGCCATAAAATTGCGCTTACGCTTATGGGTCTCGCAAAGAGTATTCCGGTAGTGATTCCATGCTTCTTCTCTTCCAAGCTGTCTGAAAAGGAGAGCAATTTTTTTCACAAGCGCCGCTGCTTCACGGTAGGCGTCATTATTCATTTGTTTCACCTGTGGCTCCACAAGCGACTGATACACCGCTAACGCATCTTCAGGATGATCTGCTTCCCGCTTTGTTGCCAACTCACGCCACAGTGACTCGTGACACCCTCCATCTTCCGCTTCTGCCCACGCGGCGTCGATATCCTTTTCCCACAAAAATATCTTCACCAATTCCGAACGATCGTTTGAGTACCAAAGCGCCTGGCGACCCTTCGCGGCGCGATTGGAAGCTGCTATTCCTTTTCGAATAAGCTGAAGCGCTTTTTCCCTCCAGAGTTTCCATGCCTCAGCGCCCCCTGCTCGCTCCGCATGATCCTTGAGAAGCTTATATTCCTCAAATCTGGCGGCGTCAACAAACTCAGCCCAGATTATCTGCATGGCATCGTCGTGACGCTTTCTCTTGTGATATTCGTTTGCAAGAAACTCGCGCAAACGCGAATCAGTTCGTTTAGGAAAGGCCTTCACTCCTTTTTCAGCCCACTCCAGCGCTTTTTCCGCCCTACCGTTTTTCTTATAGAGCTCAGCGATTTGACGGTACGAATAAGCAAATGAAAGATCTTTCATTTTGACCGCAACTAACTTTTCTACATCCCCTGTCTGTGAAGCGAGCTGCTCCATGATGCTTGTAATGCGAAAACGATTCCCGTCAAAACTGTGTCTATCATCTCCAGAATTCAGCGAAGAAAGCTTTGCCCACTCCTTTTCCGCAAGCTCCTGATATGCTTTCAACCCCTTTTTCCCGAGCACATCGGCATAGTGCTCCGAGGCTCCGTAGAAGACCTCCCAACTGCTGCGAAGCTCCCATGCAAATAGCTTTCGAGCAAGCTGCTCGGGATCTGGTTTCGCCAATACACAGGCATCGTGATGAAGCTCCTGGACGTTGGAGAAGATGTCGCTCATATACCCGTCCGAGTCGTCTACCATATCCATCTGAATTTCAAGGCGCGTGAGAAAATATTCCGAGAGTTCTATCAGTTCAACGGCGTGTTTTTCCTCGAGAAGATCGTGCAAATTGTTAATAGTCTCATGCAGATCATCCGAGTATTGTCGCATCGAATGGTAATCGACAAAGTCGCCCTGATCGACAGCGCGGTCAATTACTTTCTTTAGCGTGGCGATGTTGACTTTTTTACCTTTGCCGGCCTTGAACGAAAGTCGAGATCGGAGTCTGTCATCGTCCTTTGTCTGATCGAGAAGCATGGAAACGAGAGACGCTTTGTCCTGCGATTTCAGATACGCTTCAACATCTTTCATGTTTGTCTCTTGCTCCGCTTGAACTTTTCTCATTGAAGCGCCACCGTCTACCTCGTTGGCATGCAGGAATGCCAAACCGGTAGCAACGCAGTGCTTGCAGAAGGCCGTCGTGTCCTGAAAGAACGGACAAGTGCACGAATAGCTTATCTCCCCGGCTTCAGTCGACAGCTCGACACGATATGTCCGTGAACCGCGCACGGTCGCGTGGATACAATTTCCTTTGAGATGAACATCGGTAACTCTTCCCTCATCGAAATACTCAACGCCACGAGAGTAGGAAGGTTCACCTGCCAGGCGTTGTAGTTGGATCGAAGAGAGTAATTGCGAAATCGTTATGTCACCAACTCTGTTCATTATTGACTGTTGATTGCTCAGATTACGCAGATTTTTCGCAGATTGCAGATTGCGCAGATGTGGTCAGTGTTAGCTGTTGATTGTTCATTGCCCAGATTGTGGAAGTGATAGATGAGAGAGAAGCCTAAAGCGATAAGTGCGTAGATGCTACCGGCAATGACGCCCTTGAGAAGGAGTTGTTCGAGCACGTCTTAAGCCTGTAGTCAACGATGGGCAATAAATTCTTTAAAACACATTTGTGTCTGCTGGAGAATGTTTCTCAAAACAGCTATTGGGAGATCACTACAATAGAAGGGAATGGGTTAGCCGGTGCTTAATGTCCAAATTTATTTCTCTCGATTTCGACGCAAAGGTTGACGTCGTATGTCATTTTGACTTCAACGGGAATCTTTCTTGCTGGCAAGAAGCCATATCCCATGCCTCGAAATATTTGTGACCTCAACCGCTAAATCGTTTTTCCCAGACAAGTATTGACCTCAAAAATAGCTTACTACTGCCATTTCAAAAAAGAAATCTTGTGTTTCAATTTCCCGAGTCATCCTTCTCCCGGGATGGCCTTGCCAGACGCAGCCGCGACGGTCATCCTGAGCAAGCGGAGCGCGTCGTCAACGACCCGATGGGTCGTCGACCCGTCGGGAAGGAGGCCGTCGCGGTCCGCCTCGGCGGACTCAGGATGAACCCATTTAAGCAGATACAAGATTATTTAATTGCAGTGGCACTACCATGTTCTCCCCGACGAATCAGTGCGCCAACAGCGCCTTTTTATTATACGACTTTCTTCCGCCGATAAGCGTATTCGCTTTTGAGAGAAACTTGCTGGCTTCCAAAATCTCGACAAATACCGGCGCCCCGTCCTCTGAGAAATGGATAACCAGGTTGCCGACTTCACGCGCAAAATCTATCGGCCTCTTCGATATCTCCCATGAAAGCACGTCGGCTTCACGTTCGTACGAAACCTTAGGATTACTATTTCTTTTCATATTGACTCCTTCTGCCGGGATAAAACGTAATAATCTTTATATCACCCTTCTCCTCTTTATACACTACCCTTAGAACATGTTCGTCGTTCAATCTCCTTTGTGCAATAAGAAGTGGAAGACGCGTACGATCTGTAAATTGAGGCTCTTGTAGTGTTCGTAAAACCCGCGATTCAGTGACTATGAATTCATGTTTTTTCAGAATCTTGAACTTCTCTCGAGCATGTTTAGTAAAAATGACCAAGCAACTACACGTAAGAAATCTGCGCTAAATCTGCGTAATCTGCAATCTGCGTCAAATCAGCGTAATCTGAGAAATCATTGTATACTTTTGTATACAAATATATACTTATGTATATGAAAGGCAATCTGTCTGGTGCCGAATGAGTTCATGATTGCGGCAACGGCGGCAAGAAATGAGCCGGCAGCAAAAGCAAAAAGTGCAAACCGATCTGAGTTTATGCGGCTCAGCCGTGCAAGTTCGGAGTCATTGGCAAGTGCGCGGAGTGTTTTGCCAAACTTCGGCTGTCGCAAAATTATCGCGAACACGGCGATCACAAACTGTACGAATCAAGAATGATCTGTGCTGCCTCGGGATTACTGAATAGCGGCAGCCATTGAACAACCGTCATCGGTAAGAAGTGCGGCTGCCTGTTGTTGTAGATTTTGTAACGGCTTCTCCCCATTGTTTTCCCCTTTCTAGTTTCTCGTTCCCACAATCTACCCTTGAGCGTGACATGTAAGCAGAGCATCCGCGAATTGGGTTCCCAAGCGCCTGTCCCGCTGTCGGGAGAGCTTGGAAACCAGGTTCAACGCCGTCCCGCCAGACTAACATTCTACCTAATGAGGGACGGGATGGAACGAGCAGGCATTATTCTACCGTCTTAGAAATCTTTCTCATTATGTTATAATTCTCTCCGAGTTTGCAGAGAGCATCACAATGTTTCCGTAAGTCGGAAAAGAGAATGTAGTTGATCGCCAGTTGGTTGCTTCGTATGGCAGGTCTTTTCAATTGAAGGACAACATCCTTTTGTCTGCTATCGGGAATGACGAGAAAAAGCGTCCGTTGGTCTTCTGGAAGGCAGAAGGACAAATCCGAAAGTCTGAGAATTCCCGAGTAGATGGAAGTGCTTTTCTCAATTTCGAACGCACTGACAATCTTGCTCAGACCTTTCTCTAACCATAAAACGTCAATTAGTTTTACCGTGTTGAAAGTATCAGGCTCAATATGAAACGATGGCAATTGTTCAAGGCTCATAAATCTAAAGTTGTTCCCTTGATAACTTCTTGACCGGTCGTTCGATGCTACTATCGCATCATAGCCGAGCGAGGTGCCAATTTTGAGCAGATGATATTGCATTTCCGTGTGTAAATCATCCTCCTGCTGTTCACTGTGCACCTCGGCATGTCGCTTTTGGAGTTGGCGTTCAATTCGCTTTCTCTCCTCCCCGTTCAGCGCCGCTTCATCAGTTGCACTGACATTGCCAATGCCGACTTCAAAAAGAAGTCCGCAAAGCGCACCTAAATCATTGGATAAGAGTGATTTGTATTTCTTGTTCGCGGCAAGTATGGTCTCTCGAATGCTCAGGTAATCTCGCCACGATCCCAATTGTTTTTTCTCGTTGAACAAGAGATTAAAGCCCTTAAGAATGGCGGTGTTAAACGGTGGTATCACCGTCGGATGTAAGAAATAGAGAATGTTTGCGGCGGAAGGGCCAAGACCCTTAATGTCTCTCTCATCCAGGTGGATGATTTCCTTAAGAAGAGTCTCCTCGTTCGATGTGTTGAGACAAGCTTCCAGAAATTGACCGAAGGACTTTTTGTTCTCTTGATCTTCGTAAATATCGGGAATGCGAAGTTTTGGCTTCCAATAGAACGGATGAGCTGCGCCCTCAAAGACTTGCTTCTGTTCTGTGATACAAGTGAGCACAAATTCCAGTGAGGATCCTTTGAAATCATTTGGGAAAGTTCTGTGTTTGATGTCATCCACCACTTGAAGCACACCTCTCCGAATAGAACGAAAGGCCTTCAGCCTCTCTTCGTTGTTTACGAACCAGGTATTGTAGACAGATTCACGATCCTGTTTATAGCTGTCGATCAGTTGTTCTATTGTAGCCATCGGAGTGAATAATGATTGCGCTTAACGTTCGCCGCACGACGCAGTACTGCCGACTTTGTAAAGACTTTTCCAGCTTGAATCTGTCGGTTCCACATTTGTTATGCGATTCATTGTTTCCATACTTGATATGTTCGAAGTGATTCTATCTTTTACTATTTGATATGGGTCATACTATCGGCGAGTGCGGAAGGGAGCTTAACGTGTGCAGTGCCGTACCCCCTCTTCAGGTGTTACAAGAACTTCCAGTTAGAAAGATCGTGCTCATTGTAGTAATACACTGACTGTTCGTTCACTTTCCAACTGTTATCTTTCCGGATGACGATACCGCCGAAAAGATTCTTGCCCTTTGCATTCTCTTCTTTGATGTACTTTGCCAATCCCTCAGCTTTTTCTTTTGCATCTTTGGCAGTGATGCCTTCCTTGGTGTCGAACAGCCCAATGCGACCGTTTTTGAATTTGATAATCCAGTCAACGTAGAACGGTTGTTCCAAATTGTTTTCGGTATATGGGACAGCGAAATATGTACCGTCTCGTTGTCCGTTCTTAAACCACCATTCGATCTCATCCGACCTTGACTCAAGGTAGGCAAGGAAATCTTTCTCCGGACCGGAAGTTCCGTTGGCTTCGAAGAACGGTTCAAGAATACTGAGCTTCACATTTCTGAGCGTGTAATTGTTATTGAAGTTGATGGAGTTGGGCACTTCCCATCCTTCGTCAGTCACGACTTCCTTCTTACCCCTGCTGACGTTCTCAAGGTATATTTCCTTCGCCCGGTTGATCACATCGATGAAAGCTTGTTGATTCTTTGGCGAAAGTACAACCATCTGACCATTGACACCTCCATACTCAAACATAGTTGGAAACTCGTGCTGCAAGAATCGGTAGATTGAATCTTTCACCCTTCCGATAGACCGTTTCTCTGGGGCAAACGGAGTGAGGCTGTCACGGATGAACAGATCAAAGCGGATTTGTACCTCTTTCTCAGTCTGGGTAACCTGGACGGTTTCGCCGGAATGTTCCTCGAAGAGGTCCTTGTTGCCGGATAGATGCTCAAACTGCTTGTCAGGATTGATGATGATGCCATCGGTGATGAGGGCCGCACGGATTTCTTCAACATTGGTGTTGATGCGCTGAGCAAGATTGAGTTCTTTGGCCGCTGCAAGGAAGTCTATGATAAACTGGGGACTCAAGCGTGTTTCTTCTCTGAACCGCTTTGAGTGCACGGAACGCAAGCTGATATTGTTGTAGATTGGTTTTCGTTTTGAAAAGTTGATCGTCAGGTATGAACCCGCAATGTCTTCTTGTATAGAGATGTCACTGAGGTTCGTATACACGATGCCGGTATTGAGTTCGTCGTTATCGTAGTGCCTCAACTCGGGCATTCTGAGAATTCTTCCGACGGTTTGAATAGAGAAGGTGATGCTCTTCCAGTCACGGAACAAGACGAGTATGCTCGCACGCGGGCAGTCCCACCCTAAGGCGATTGCCTGTTTGAAAATCATTACTTCAACTTCACTCTCATTCTTGGTGATGTTCTCCAGATTGGATTTGTCCTCCGAGAGATAGACTGCAAGTTTGCCGTTGGCGGTGGTAACGGAGTGCTTGTCTTTTAATATCTGAACCACCTCATCCTGTATATCTTCAACTCCTTGGCGTCTGTCCGGAAGTTGAATGAGCACCAACGGATTAACGTTCGATCTGATGGCTTTCAAAGCCGCTTGCAGTTCCTGGCGCTTTTGCACAGCAATTTTGATTACAAGATCGTTTGTTGTTTCGGCTGCGCTGCTTGCAATCTCGAATTCGCCCGACCGTTGCTGTTGGATAATGTTCTTGAACCCCGGATTTAGAGCGATTTGTTTCTTGATCATTCCCTCGGCAATTACCTTTTCCCGGTAAACCTTGACGTGCTCATCTCTTTGTATTTCGGGAGTGGCGGAAACATCGATAGCGATCTTTGGCTGCAACATTTGAATAAGCCCCAAAGAGGTTTCAGTTGATGCGCCAAAGTGACTTTCATCGATGATAAGAATGATTATTCTGCCTCGGTCAACCGTGTTCGAGATGATGTGGGAAAGATTGAAGTCACTCTCGTTCTCCCTGATGTAGATATTGTCTGCTTTGTTGATGCTTTCCCAGTTGAGGAAGAGGATCTCATTCTCTCCGATTTCCTTGTCGCTCAAGTCTTCAAAATTTGAACAGCGAAGCGCTTTTGTATCAAAGTAGTATTGCTCCAGCTTCTCCTTGCTTTGGGTGTGAAGCTTTCGTGGAGCAGTCCAGACGAAAGAAAACGTGCGGTCATCCTCCCGATCCTCAACAAACTCTTTGAGGAATTCCGCCATCATCACAGTTTTGCCTGAGCCGGTGGGCGCTTCGAAAACGATAGTCTTATTGCCTTGAAGTTCAAGGAGACCGTTCGCGGTGAACTTGAGTTTGTCTATAGCTTCTTGTTGGTATTCTCGTAATTGCATTATTGGAAAATCCTCCGGTACACACGCAAGATGGCTTCTGGAATAGAGCAGACTTTGACCTTCTTCATATCGGCAAACTCGTCGGCGAAATCATCGTCGGCGAGGGAGAAGACGTACACACTCACGGGTTTGTCGAATTTGCCAGTAGTCTTTTTAAATTTGGGAATAGAGAGCTGGTCGAAGATGATGCCGGTGTAGTGATCTTTGTTGCGATAGATTTTAATAGCATCGTTTTCTGAGACTAAATCAAATGTGTTCTCACGGAGGCATAACATCTCGACCGCCTCTTTGGTGAGAAGTTCTTTGTTCCTATCTGTCGGCTCCGATGCCACAAAAGAAGTTCGGTAATACTGGAGGTTGCCGCCAATACCAACAATGTTAGAACCGTTACCATTGCGATAACCGTTCAAAACTTTTTCGATCCTGGGATAGCACACGTGAGTGCAAATATTGTTTTCGTTATTAGTGCATAGAATGAATTTCCTCTTACCTTGATCCTGATTGTTGAGAGCCAAAGCGGCGTGCCCAGTTGTTCCAGAGCCTGCAAAGAAATCCAAAACGATGCCGTTGGGTGGCAAAAAAAGATCAATGCAATCAAGTACAGAGTAGAGACTTTTGGGATAATCAAAATCGTTGTCAGGGAGGATGGACGTGAGAAGTCTGGTACCATAGGCGTTTGCATTGTATTTGCTCCCATACCAAAACGAGGTTGGCTTAACCCTTCCTTGCTCACGCCTCTTGTAGTAGACTGTTGGTTTGCCTTTACGTATTACTGCCTGCAATTCTGAGAGTTTCTCTGATGCCCTCTGTTTATCCCAAAGCCAAACTCGCTCGATACCCTTTGTATTGATTGGCCAAACCTCAATTCCTCCGTTAATCGGTTCAACACTTACTTTGCCGTCTTCCTGCGCATAGAATGCGTACCAATAATCTGATCCCCGGTCTTCTCTTGGTGCATCCCTTCTCATCAGACCTTCCCATCGGAACTTTGATTTTTCATCTTGCTCGGGGAAGTCAAGGCCGAAGTCGACGTTCAACCCTCTCATCGATGGATTACCCCACGTAACAAACAAGGCATATTCGTGAGCTTCCATTATGTAATTACTTTGCCTTCGACCCTCTGGTTTGATGCAGATAGCAACTCTACCTAGTGGTTTTGCATTGAGACCTTCAAGCAAACCCAGCAAGCCAAATAATTCGTGATCATCGATAGTCACCACCAGCACGCCATTTTTCTTGAGCAGGCTCTTTGCGAGCCGCAAACGCTTGGAGATCATCGATAACCACTTACTGTGACGATAAGGATCGTTTTCATCGACGTAGTTATTGTTGTACTTCCAATCTTTCGCTCCAGTATTGTACGGAGGGTCTATATAAATAACATCTACCGTCCTCTCGTGGGTGTAGGCAAGAACCGAGAGAGCGTGGTAGTTATCGCCCTCAATCAAAATATGGATTGGTTTCTCAGGATCAGTCACTATGTGTTTCGACTTCACTTCCTTGAGAACAGGGAGCTTGTCCTCAGCATCAGCTTCAAACTTTTCCTTCGTCCGCTCCTCGTCCCACATCAAGCCGTACTTCTTGCGCTTCTCAATCGATTCAATTCGTTTGACCAACTCTTCCTTTGACCAGTCTGTATATTTGTTCTTCTTTGCCAATAGATTCCTCAGGGTTACTGTTTGCTTGGAAACTTCAACGATGGGAAATATACGAAATTCTCAGCTTACTCTCGGCGGTCGCTCTTGGTTTCGGCATCGTTTGAATCTAAGGAAACAATGATTGTTGATTCGACAGATGATCCCTGAGCAAAAGCGGTCGTGTTTGATAGAACCCGGATGACTGCCGCTCGAATGGGTCGAGCAATTGGCTTGCCTCTAGCCGCTTCCTGGGGAAGAACGAGATCAGATACTTGCGAGCGTGACCATACCTGCTGTTTATATTGAGAGGATGCTTCATCATACGTTCGAGTAGGGGCAAGAACTTTTGCGCAACCTTTGTCCTTGACCTGTTTGAGGAGACGAAATCCAGGCAATGCGATGACAGGCCAACCAACAAGTCAATAAGCTGGATAAAATTTGAATCAATCCCGCCGTCAACTTCTCGATGGTCTGAATTGATGAACTCGATTCGCCGCTTAGCGAAACGGATGCGTTTCGATTGTTCTTCAATTGAGTAG
>JAGVPT010000222.1 GCA_020052095.1 Bacteroidota bacterium
GACTTGTTGCTACGACTATTGATCAGTTGAGAACAATCAAACGCTCTAAGCTACGAATGGCCGCTTAAATTTATTTACACAACTATTGACTATGTCTCAGACACTCTTCGCAGGGACACAAAACGGAATATTTAGAAAGACTTTATAAACCGGTTTCTAAATCTTATGTAATAGAGTGAATACCAGAAATCGGAGTGTGTCTAATGAAACAGGTAATTTGTTGTACTCTATTTACTCTCTTCCTTATCATCGGTTGTAAAAAGGAAGCTTCTCCCGTCACCTCTGAACCAACTATCACTGACACGGCGTCAACCGTACGATTCATTCAGGATGATATCACTGGACTCTACATTGGAACAATTACTAACAGCAGCAAAACTCTGTACATATCAGAACTCAGTGTTTCGTATGACGGGAAAGTCAGAGGAAGCGGATTTGCCGGCGTATGGAAAATAGATTCCTTAGGCAATATCATTTCTACAGGATCGTACAACTACTATGTGAATGGTGCTTATTACGATGCGCAGTGCACTTGGACCGTTCGAATGACTCCGCAAAAGGATTCCGTGATCGGAAATGTCAACATCGCAGTTGCTCCATATTATACGATGAACGTAGCATTGAAGATCAATCGTTCACCGAACTGGATGCTCGTGAACAGCACTACCGGTGCCGATCTGCTCGGTATATGGATGCCGACAACAACAAACGCAATAGCAGTCGGAAATAGCGGAATGATCGTACGCTCAAGTGATGGCGGAATGACATGGAATTCAATAACATCACCGATAACGAAAGATCTGCTTGATGTCGCATTTTCGACCGAAATGAATGGTGTCATCGTGGCAAAAGACGGAAACATTCTTCAAACATCCGATGGGGGGGTGTCGTGGCGGAACGTCTCACGGGAATGGATCTGCGATATCGCCTTTCGGGATGCTGCGACAGGATTTGCCGTCGGAGCCAACGGCTTTGCGATGCGGTCGACAAATTCAGGTGAATCATGGTCGGTATTCACTCTATCAACATCGAGCACACTGAGACGGATCGTATTTTTCACTCCTTCAATCGGATGGATCACCGGCGACAAAGGCACCGTGTTAAGGACTACCAACGGAGGTGATACGTGGAATCCGATCACGACCAGCAACAATTCAGATCTTTATGATATCGCAAATTCCCCCGGCGGCGTTAAAATTATTGTCGGTTCAAGCGGTACAATCATACGATCAACGAACGAGGGAGCGTCGTGGGAAAAACTGACCAGCGGTGATAGTCATTTAATTTCGTCCGCAGCATTCGCAACCGATATGAAAGTGTTTGCAACAGGAATGGGCGGATATATCTTTCGTTCATCTGATGGCGGAAATGCATGGAACACGATACAAACGTCAACTTATGCAACACTTAACGATATGTCCTTTTTTGACTCTTTGTCCGGCGTTGTTGTTGGTGCAGGAGTAATATTACGAACAACAAACGGTGGTACGACATGGAGTAATATCAATATCGGTTCTAGTCCACCGACATTTAATCGTTGTACGTTCGTTTCCCCTACCATCGGGTTTGCAGTCGGGAGTGCGGTCTATAAGACTACTGATAAAGGTGCAAGTTGGAATCGATTGACACTATTATCCTCCTTCGGAGCATACGGAATCCATGCTTTTGATTCGAGCAAAATTGCCATTGGGGGATCATCAGGGACGATATGGAGCACGACGAACGGCGGCACGCAATGGACCAGCCGATTCCCTGTTGAACAGTTGACGGTGAAGACAGTCGTTCCGTTGTCACAAAATACGTACCTTGCCGGCGGTGAGTCCGGTTCGGTACTTCATTCAAGCGATGGAGGAATGAATTGGACCAAAAAGCCAAATTCCTTCAAATACGATTTTGACGATCTTGATTTTGCCGATCCATTGAATGGATTCGGTGTTGGAAAATATCTTGGAGTTGTTAGAACTTCCGATGGCGGCAACACATGGTCGCTCCTCATAGAAAAAGAATATCATTTATTTCAGGGAGTAAGCTGTATCGATGCAATGACTGCTTTTGTAGTTGAAGGTTACGGAGTTATCAGAAAAACAACCGATGCCGGGATAACATGGCAGGTTCGGGATTCCACCATATATGCGGATAAAATAGATTTTTTCAACATCCTGCATGGAATTGCGATTGGGAGAAATTCCAGAATACTTGAAACCACTGACGGAGGGATGAGTTGGATTAAACAAGAACCGGTGGTATCAAATCATTATTACAATCTTCATAATTATGACGATAAAAGATGCATCGTCGTAGGGGCAATGGGTGCAATTTTTAAGAGGAAATAACGGACAACCAATCTTTCACCCTCGTTCATATTCTTCGGTACAGTGAGTAAGATGCTTTTCTTGCGGCACTCTTTACAGATCAATTCTTGGAAGGAGTCCTTCGGAACAATAACGCCTGTGTCTCTATTTTTCCCTTTGCGCTTTCGCGCTTGCCCAACATTCTTTATGGCGGGTTGACCCTACTATTGCGTTGAGGTTTTGGATCATCAATCCTAGCCCCAGACATCACCATCTGGGGCTTTTTTATCTTGGTCTCGTCCTGAAATCAAAAAATTAGATGGAAAGTACGGTTGATTTTTGTCCAACTGTTCACTAATTTGTTTACGGTTAAGATGATAGATTTACGAAAACCCCTTTGACCCGTGGTGTAATCCCGCAAAAAACGCGGGATGCTCATTTCAACATATTAGTTAACCTGAAACCTGCGTGAAAAAGTGTTAAAATTTAAGTTTTGAAATTTTCTTGAGTGCAAATTCAACAGCATCTTTGTCGCGAAAATGCGCGGGTAA
>JAGVPT010000014.1 GCA_020052095.1 Bacteroidota bacterium
GCCAGCGGCTGGACTCAAGCCGATATCTCCGGTAACGGCAGATGTCGGAACGTTGGAAATTAACGAACCGGCAAGAATCGCAAAACCTTCGGTCGATCCCAGGTTTACTGGCGCCGGCGATTGGGAAGCAGCGATGGCATGCACCATCATGACAGCCGTCGCTATTATGCTGAGATAGCGTGCGGGTCGGCGTAAAACGTTTATAGTATTTTGTGTTTTCATAAAATCCTCCATGAGGTTTTTGTGATGTATTACTATTCATATTTTGAATAGTTTGATGAAGTGAATTTTTTTATTGAATGAGAGCAAACATCCTAAAAAATATTATTGACTTTTTACACAATCTCAATCTCTCAGACTTCTGAGAGATTGAGATTAGCATTTACTTGTTTATTTAAGAAGGGTCAATTTCTTAATCGAAACAAACGACCCGACTTCCAAACGGTAGAAGTACACACCGCTTGCAAGCGACCAAGTATTTCCGCCGGAGGCGGATCCGCCTATGGCGGAAAACGGTACTGTATAACTTCCGGCGTCCTGATTGCTGTTCACAAGCGTAGCAACTTCATGACCAAGCACATCATACACCTTGAGGGAGACCAAACCGGCATTTCCAATTGTGTATTGAATCTTTGTTGATGGATTGAATGGATTTGGATAGTTCTGGTCGAGAGAAAAAGCTTGAGGCGCTATTTCAACAATCTCGACTGGGGTGGTGCCGCTCTGGAAGACCCGTGATGCATAGATGTCATAACTACCACTGCGTTTGTCCTGCCATGCAATAATGGTACCGCCGCTTCCGTCACTGACGGCCGTGAGGTTAGTTTGGGTACTGTCCGCTGTGCAGATTGGAACCCCGTTGGCGGTCCACGAAAGTGCAAACTCTCCCGTGATGCGTGATGCATAGACATCAAACGTATTGCCGTTCGTACTGCTGTCGCGCTTGTCCGCCCACGTGATAATGGCGCCGTGGTTATTGTCGCTGATAATCTTTGGGTTAGATTGGTTAAAAGCCGCCACGCAGACTGTCACGCCGTTGACATTCCACCCCGTTGCCACCACGCCGGTTGAATCAACGCGCTGTGCATAGATGTCGGACGTTAGGCCGGTGCGGAAATCTTCCCACGTTATCATGGCGCCGCCGACTCCGTCGCTGACGAGTTTCGGGTTGATCTGGTCATAGCCCACATTGTTGTTCATGACAATACCATTCACAGGCCAGCGTATTGCAACGGCCGGACTCATCCGCTGCACCCAGATATCGATATCAGTCGTGCTGCGAAAGTCCTGCCATACAATAATGGCGCCGCCTGCTCCGTCACTGCAAATGTCAGGATTCGTTTGATCGGTTCCCGATGTGCAGACTGCAACACCGTCTGCAATCCCCACCAGTCCACCGATGTCACTCACACGCTGCGCGTAAATGTCATAATTCCCTGCGCGTTGGTCATACCAAGTGAGAAAAGCGCCGCCGCTACCGTCGCTGATGATCCTCGGACCATGTTGTGCGTCCGCCTGTGTGCATACGCCGATGCCGTTTGAAGTCCACTGTGGTACCCCTGCCGCATTGAGCTTCTGCGCGTAGACATCAGCAAGACCAAGGCCTGCGTTGCTGCGATAGTCCTCCCACCCAACCAAGGCTCCACCGCTTCCGTCGCTGACCATCGCAATGTTGACTTGGTCGAATACCACTTTGCATACGGAGTCGCCGGTTGAAGGACTCCACTGGAGCACGCCGCTTGCGTTGACGCGTTGAGCGTAGATATCATAACTGCCGCTCCGTTTATCCTGCCAGGCGATAATAGCGCCGCCGCTTCCGTCGCTGATGATCGCGGGGCCGACCTGGTCACTGTCCACTGAACAGATTGCCACACCGTTTGCCGCCCACTGCACTGCGCCGCTTGCGCTGACGCGTTGCGCGTAGATGTCATAATTGCTGCCGCTGCGTTTGTCCTGCCAGGCAATAATAGTTCCGCCCGCTCCGTCGCTAACGCTCGCAGAGTTGACTTGGTCGTTTGCTGCGTTGCTGATCAGGTTATTAACTTTGGGGTTGCCTGACCACTGAGAAATAGCGATAGAAGGGACCAACAAAGCAGTGGTAAGCAGCACGCTGAGGAATCCCTGAAGTGCGAGGGGCAAGCGCGACCATCGATCTAAAATACCTGTTGTATTCGTGGTTAAGTCCTTCATAAGAATCTCCATGCCGTTAGTGAAAATGAGTAAGATGTTTTTTATTTGAATTGCCCCACTCTTGAGAGCGGGGTTTCAATGTTCAGCCATTGATTTGGAATTTAGTTCAACTATTTTATGGCGTTGGCTTTACAATAGTATTGCCTGCCAATGTTACCGCGGCAATGCGTGCTAATAATCTGCCTTCAACTGTTGCACCGGTATTCAGTGCGATTGATTGATCAGCCATGATGGTCCCCTTGAAGACAGAGGTCGTTCCAAGAGTCGCTGAAGTGCCAACCTGCCAAAAAATGTTCGAAGCCTTTGCACCGCCGCTCAAAATAATCTGGCGACCGGATGTTGTGTTCAATGTGGATGCTATCTGAATGATGAAAACAGCATTTGCGTTCCCCTTGGCATCGAAGGTGAGATCACCTGACGATATTTCAAGTGATCCGCTGGATTTATAGAGCCCAGGTGTCAGCGTCAGCCCGCCAAGATTTCCCGCAAGGAGCACCATATCTGTTGATGTGCGTCCCGCGGCATCATTATACGCCGTTGTCAAATCGCCTTTCGCTGCGGTTAACATTGCAGGAACACCGGCGGGAGAAACATCATCGGCCGCATAAATCGTCCCGGTTACTTCGGTTAAACCAAAACCGGTGATGAACGATCTGGCCGCCGGACTCAATCCGATATCTGCGGTAATGGCAGATGTTGGGATGTTGGAAATTAACGAACCGGCAAGAATCACAAAACCTGCGGTTGATCGAAGGTTGACCGCTGCCTGCACGGTAGTTTGAAGAGGTATGCCTATTGGTGTTGGACTCACTACTGTATCATCTTTTTTACAACCGGCTATCAAAAGAAAGAAGGGTAATGCAGCGGTAAGCCCCGTTCTCAGCGAGACACCGACGAAATGCGTCCATCGGTTTAAAACGGTTGTTGGATTTGTTGTAAGAGTTTTCATAAAGTTCTTTCTGTAGTTAACGAATGATTAATGGTTGTATTACGAGGTCAATCGCACACACCATTTTTTATTTGTCTCTTTTCTTCGAAACTTTTTTTGCGATCATTGTTTTTTTGATCAATTTCCTTTTTTTGCTCCGTGACTTTTGTAATCTTATCAGCTTGCCATTGGATTTTTTCAATCGTTCAACGACTTTTTTGAATTCATCAACTTGTCGCTTAGCTTCCTCTTTGGTAATACCGTATTTGTCTTGGAGCGTTCTCACAAGCTGCTCAGGTTTCCCCGCGATAGCAGCGAACTCGTCGTTCATTATTTTCCTCCGATGGTGCACTGCCTTTCCTTTTCGTTGCTTCCACTGTTCTTCAACTCGGTCCCAATTCATTATGCAAGTTCCTTTCCTTGCAAGTGTTCATCAGTAAAGGTTCCCCTCAGTCGAAAACCTCTCTTGAACCGTGAATGAGTATACCGATGACTGCGTTGAGAAGTAATCGCCCGAAAGGATGGAAAAGGAGTTAATCCTTTGTAGTTAGTGAAAAATAAAAAACCCCGCTCTTGAGAGCGGGGTTTCGATGTTCAGCCATTGATTTGGAATTTAATCCAATCAGTTTACGGCTTTACAATAGCATTGGCATCTAATGTAACGCTGGCAGTTCGTGCTAATGCTCTGCCTTCCAAAGATGCGCCTGTAGCAAACGTAGTTGTTGCATAAGCCATTATGGTTCCCTTCATTACAGCAGTTGTTCCAAACGTTGCCGAACTGCCGACTTGCCAAAAAATGTTGGAAGCCTTCGCGCCGCCGATTAGGAAAACTTGGCGACCTGATGTCATATTGAAACTGGATGCTATTTGAAAAATCCAAACAGCATTCGCGTCGCCCTGAGCATCGAGCGTAAGATCGCCTGACGATATTTCAAGCGAACCGGTGGATTTATAAAGTCCCGGAGAAAGTGTTTGTCCGCCGAGATTTCCGGCTATATCGATAGGATTTTCTGTTCGTCCTGCGGCATCGTTATATGCAATTGTTAAATCAAGCATTGCCTGAGTTAACATAGAAGGAAAAAGCACCGAACCGGCAGGACCGGCAGCGTCAACAGTGTAAGTCGTTCCGACTAAGGATACTGTCTCAAATCCGGTCAGTGAAGCACCGGTTATAGGACTCGCTCCAACATTTCCGGTAATACTTGTAGGACCGGTATTGGTGATTCCAGCGTACGACAGAATTGCAAATCCGTCGGTCAAACCAAGAGCTACCGGCGTTTGGACCGCGAAACTCGATGCCGCATCCAAAGAAACAGCTGATTTGCTAAGCGTCGTTGCTTCCGAAAGCGGCCCGTTTATATCTTGTGAGCCGGATGGTGAGTTCGATTCGCACGCTGCGAAAAGAAACATGGCAAGCGAGATCGACATAATGACAGCTGGTCGTATCGCAGGTCGGGTAAGTGTTTGAACAATTGCGTTTTTCATAGATACTCCTAAATAAATATTAACACTAAAAGATTTGATCCCTTTAATAGGGCTTGCGTTGCAGTATCAGTAGAAGTTACCTTCATCGATGAAAAGTTGAAATCCTCTCCTGAACTGTGAATTAGTATACCGATGACTGCGTTGAGAAGTAATCGCCCAAAAGGACAATAAAGGAGTTAATCATTTAGTGTGATTAGTAGTAACAAGTAATGGATTTGCCGACCCAAAGGGTTCCTTCGGAAAGGTCATCCATCGAGTTGGCGGATTGGTGTGCAATAGCGATAGGTGGGGCTAGAAGCTCGGTCGGAAACCTTGATTCAAACAGAAGAACCACAAAGAGCGCGTAGATTTTTTAAATGCATTTCTCAATTAGGAGTAAGCCGTGTTGCTTAGGAGAGGATCGGTGAGAATGGGATTAAGTTATTTTTCATCGCGGGCGTGCATTGCAATCTGAAGACGACTTTGTAATGCTAATTTTTCCAAAATATTATGCACATGACTTTTAACGGTGAACGTTGCGATATTGAGATTGTCGCCAATTTGCTTGTTACTCATTCCCTCAACAATCAATGCAATAACTTCCTTTTCACGCTGAGTCATCCGGACGGCGGTTTTAAGGTTTCTTTTCCCTTTCAAGATGGAGTGTTCGGCCACTTGAAAAAAGAGCGACCCGGTCATTAGAGGAGGAAGTACTGTTTCTCCCCCGGCTACTGCTCGAATCGTTTTGATCACTTCCTCCAGCGTTGCGTTCTTAAGAATAAAACCCTCCGCCCCTGCCTGCACGAATTCCATAATGTCCGACTGTGCGGGATTAAGACCCATCCCAATAATTTTGATACCGGGAAATTCCTTCTTCAAGGACTGCACAACATCCAAACTGTTTTGACTCTCCATGCCGAGATCCATCAACACCACATGCGGTTTCGCCGTACGTGCCTTCGATAAGGTGTCTTCCCTACCGTCCGAAATAGCCGCAACTGTGACATCTCTGTGACCATTGAGCATCGCAGTGATGCCATCCCGTAAAATGCGGTTGTCCTCTATAAGTAGTATTCGGATTTTTGGCATAGACACTTTTATTTGAGTAATCTGATTCGTGGCAACAGAACGGATTGGAACTGCTTCTTGGTTTTCATTTTGGAACTGTTGCAAATTTATGTTCTTCATTTTAATGATGTCTTTAAATATCGTAACTCCTAAGTAACTCATGTCGTCGAAAGTGCTGGAACTTCAATGGGCATGAGTGTGAAACCTAATTCAGTAGCTTTGGAACGTAATCTTCGGA
>JAGVPT010000130.1 GCA_020052095.1 Bacteroidota bacterium
ACGTTCCGACAGTGCTTCGACTCATCCTAAAAAGCAGGATTCGCTCAGCATGACTGTCGGAACGGAGTCGAAGTGTTCCCTTAAGTTGACAGCATTGCGCCAGGGGGGAAGTCCAGGAAAGGAATAATCAAATTTTGCAGGATAATCAGGACGCCAGAATAGTTGCCTTCGCCCGTTTCAAGATATCATTCACCTGATCGATGTTGCGGCTGCTGACTTTCGCCTTCACGCGGACTGTTCCCTCTTCGTAGATCTTTTCCCCTATCTCGGCTAGATCATAAAGTGCGGAGAGAGCCTTTTGCTCGCTGTGCGGGAGAGAAAATATCAGGTCGACGAAGGAGTGATGGATGATCTTAATTATCGTCTCCTTTAATCCGCTTAGATTGATTCCTCTCTCCGCGGAGACGAGGACGGAAGGCGTGAAGCGGGTCTGAAGCTCCTGCAGGTGAAGCCTGTCCTGAAGCAGATCAATCTTATTGAAGACGAACAGCGTAGGTTTGTTAAATGCTCCAAGTTCTTCCAGAGTGGCGTTAACCACAACGATTTGCTCTTCGAATTTCGGATGACACACATCAATCACGTGGAGGAGGATATCGGCTTCGACTACTTCTTCAAGCGTTCCCTTGAACGAGGCAACAAGATGATGCGGAAGTTTTCGGATAAATCCAACCGTATCGGAGAGAAGTATCTTCGTGGAGGGAGAGAGCGCTGCAACTCTCGTGGTGGTGTCGAGCGTTGCGAAGAGGCGATTCTCGACAAACGCCCCAGCATCCGTCAGCGCATTGAGGAGAGTCGATTTCCCCGCGTTGGTGTAGCCGACGAGTGATACATTGACAAACTCTTTCCTTCCTTTCCGACGAGTTTCTCGCTGGAGCCCAATTTTCTCGAGCTTCTTTTCTAGATGAGAAATGCGCTGTCGTATCATTCTGCGGTCGGTCTCGATCTGGGTCTCGCCGGGGCCCTTTGTTCCTATACCGCCGAATTGTTTCGACAAGTGAGTCCATTGGCGCGTGAGACGGGGAAGGAGGTACTGAAGTTGAGCAAGCTCCACTTGTGTCCGTGACTCGTTTGACCTCGCGCGCCGGGCAAAGATCTGGAGGATTAGTCCGCTCCGGTCCAGGATCTTTCGCTTGATGGCGACTTCAAGGTTATGCACTTGTGCCGGCGAAAGGTCATCATCAAAAATGACGCTGGGAATGTCGTCGTCTTCCACGAGCTGGGCGATCTGTTCCACTTTTCCCTTGCCGATGTACAATGCAGGATCAACACTGTTGCGCTCTTGCATGATCCTGTGCACAACCGTCGCGCCGGCGGTATCTGCCAGCAGCGTAAGTTCGTCAAGATACTCTTCAGCCTGCCGCTTATGAATTTTCCGCGTTACCAGACCGACGACGATGGCGCGTTCTTTCTCGTTTTGAGGAACTTCTTTCATAATCTGGTTTACCGGAGAGGAGTGAAGAGTTCAAGCGCCGTCACGAGACTGCGCTTGCGTATGTTGGAGTAAATTAAATCCTGATGGAAATCTCTCTAGCCCCGGAACACGAGTCACAATGCTGTCTGCTTTGATTCGCGGGCGACCATCATTTCAATCAATGCAATTGCAAGAGCGCCGACAAGAAAATATTTCCACAATTCTACCCCAAACCTGCTTTGAAGGACTACTGAGTCGATCGTCTCGGGATCCTCCACTATCGTGATGGCATTTCGATCCATTCCGTATCGCTCAGACATCGCCGAAAATTCATCGAACGGTGCTCGTTCGCCGTTTGATTCGGCGGGGTCTATGTTCACCGGAATTTGTGCCAGTGTATCGTTCGCCTGAACAACGGTGTAGATTCCCGGCTGCGACGATTTATCGAACGCAATGGTCGACGATGAACCGGCGACCGCGGACGCAAAGGCCTGCACCAGAGTCCCTTTGCCGTTCGGGTCGAGGATCGCGACGGTCTGCGCGGACATCCGACCTGCGGCGGCTGATTTCTTCCGGGACTTCGATATCGGAATATCGCCGCGTTCACCGACGGCTAACGATGGCAACGGAGCAAGTGTACTTCCTCCCGATGCCGCGTAGAGAATTGTTTGGTACAGAAGCGGAACGAAGATTCCTTTCACCGGAAAATCGGACCATCCGATGTTTGCCGCGACCGCGAATCCGAGAATGCGTCCGTTACTGGGTATCTTCTCCCACAGGAACGGAGTTCCGTCGGAGAGCGAGATAATTGAACGGATCTCCTTTTCCGATACGAATCGAATTGAAGAGAATACTTTGGGAGATTCGACGTTTGCATTTTTCCCGCGGATGCCTTTGGTATTTTCAAACATTCCTTGAAAGACCGGATGGCCGAAATCGATCTTTTCAAATGAAACGAACGCCGTGCTCGATGCCGCGCGTTGTTGGATCGGAACCAATGCCGGCAATCCGAGCTTGGGCAATAGCATTGCATTGTACTGCCCGGGATTCAGCAAATCTCCGGCAAAGAGGATTATCCCGCCCCCTTGCGACGAGAATTGAACCAACTGATCTGCCTGCGATGAAGAAAGGGAGGAGGCGTTTGAGAGAATGACCACGTTTGTTTGCGCGAGCACCGAGGAGGTGAGCTGTTCTGGAGCAATTTCCTTCAGGGCGAGTGCGGTTGATGTCCCGTCGTGATTCAGTAAGCCGAGAGCAAGGCGAATATTCAACGAACTGCTTGCATTCGAGGATGCGAGCAAAACGTTAAGTTGCGCCGGAATCGCAACGGAGAAAAAGTGCTTGTTGTCCCCCTCGAATGTATCTTCCTCCAATTCAACGTATCCGGAGAGAAAGCCGGCCCGTTGAGGTGTTGCGATGAAATCTACTGTGTTCCGGGCGCCTCCGTCGAGTGAGACGCTTTTCTGCATCACGCGAACACCATCCAAAAATATATTGACGAGATAATTTTGCACGCGCATTGTGCCGAAGTTGCGTATAGTCGCCCGAACGGGAAACGATTTTCCCTTCTGGAATAGCGTAGGAGGGATTTCTACTTTCTCGATTCCGATGTTTTCAAATGGCTTCTCTGAAAGGGGAACGAGGAAGAGCTTCACATTGGAGAGCTTCTCCGGCTGTGGAGCGCTCCCGCGCGTCGGCCGGTTGAACGCGGTCGTTCTCTGATTGTCCGTCAAAATGTATATCTCTTTGTTGAAGTTTCTGGATTGTCGGATCAAGCGGGACGACAACCGAAGTGCCTCTTCGATGGTGCCATGCTTATAGCTTGCTTCCGTCTGCCGGATCGCGTTGCGAAGTTTCTGAATATCGTGCGTCGGTTCGGCAATCGTCGCTTGGGGCAATTCGGACAATCGGATGAACAGCGCGTCGTCCCCCTCTTTGAGCATATCGGCCAGACGAAGTGCTGTCGACTGCGCCTGCTTCAGAAAAGTACCCCGCTCGTTCTGCAACGACATGCTGTACGTATCATCAAAGATGATGACGATTGTCGTCCGGGCGTGAGTGCCGATGCCGCCGAGCGTTCCTTTCAATGCCGGACGCGAGAAAGCAAATACGATAAGGATGACAAAGAGTGTTCGCAGAACAAGGAGGAGAAGTTGCCGTATCTTGACCCTCCGCATTTTGCTCTTCTGCAATTCCTTCAGAAACGTCAGGGTGCTGAATTCGATCGTGCGGAGCTTTCGGATATTGAGCAAGTGGAGAATGATGGGGATCGCCGCCGCTGCAAGGCCGAAGAGGACAAAGGGGTTAAGGAAGGTCATTGTATCCGTTGCTCATGAGGGCAGAGTGCCGAGAGGGGGATTCGAACCCCCAATGCCTTACGGCGCTAGCTCCTAAGGCTAGTGTGTCTGCCAATTCCACCATCTCGGCAATGGTTTCTCTATTAAAAGTACAAAAAGTTCGTACGAATATCAATTTGACGTTTCTCAGTAATGAAAGGGAAATGGTTGTACGAGCCCGGGCAATCTCGTTTCAAACCGACCCGACCGCTCCCTTAGTCCATTCCCTACAGGGGAGGGGAAGCGGTGGGACCGGGACTTCGAGCGGTGCAGAATGAGGATGACGTTTAAGAATCATCCAGTATGACCCTTACTCGCGTCCTTCAGCACATTGTTAGAAATGCAAGTCGGAATTTTCAACGAATTCATGCTTGCTCCATTCACAATTCTGTTCCCAGCATTGTAACTGTACAAAAGCTTTCTTAACTTCAACATCAGATATGGACAAGCGAAATTATTTAATATTGCTTCTTACTATTACTTTGCTCGGTTGTGACAAAGGAATTTCTCCCGACGACACGCTTATAGTAAAACCGGGATTTGGTGGAACGATAACGTATGTCAGTTCTCCGCCTCCTCGCGATAGTCTGATACAATTACGGATAGTCGCGGTGCCCTATTATCCCATTGATACGGTTGTTGGAGCGCTAATTCAAAAAATTCTGTTGGGCGAAATTCCATTCAGCGACACACTGCAACTATCAAGCATCGATTCGGGGAAAACCCAGCGCTATGAATTTCTTGTTCAGCCGGGTGAATACAAATATGTGGCAGTTGTTCAGCAATATGGCGTGTTTATTTTTGAGGATTGGAGAGTCATCAGCATCTTTGGCTTCTCACCATCAACGCCCTTCCCGCGTCCTGTAACGGTTACCGTGGATAAATTTCAAACAGGAATAGATTTTATTGTAGATTTCAAAAACCTTCCGCCGCAACCTTTCAAGAAGTAGTATGATGAAATTTGGATGGATGATATTCTTTCTTGTGGGAAGTGCTGCTTACAGCCAGCAAAGTGGAGGGACGATAACGGGCGTCATCACTTCGTCCGATGATGCATCGCCTCTTGTTGGTGCGACAGTGATTATTCAGAACACGACACTCGGGACCTCTTCCGATGCAAACGGAAAATTTGTTCTGAAAAATATTCCGGAAGGGAAATATGACGTCGTTGCTTCGATGGTCGGCTTTCACAGAAAAGTCGTCGAACGCGTTGAAGTGAAATCAAACGAAGAAACATCACTCCTCATCCAGCTCGTCCTGTCTCCAATTCAAACAGATGTAGTCGTCGTTACATCAAACAAACGTGAGCAAATACTCGAAGAAGTTCCGGTCAGTATGAGCATTGTGAATGCCCAGTTGCTGGAATCTCGCAGCACAATTGCTGTAGATGATGCTCTTCGTTATGTACCCGGCGTGAATGTAACTCAATCGCAGGTAAATATTCGCGGCTCCACCGGCTACAGCAGAGGTGTCGGAAGCAGAGTTCTGCTTTTGATCGACGGTTTACCGCTGCTTGCAGGCGATACCGGCGAACCAATTTTTGAGTCGGTACCTGTTTTTCAAATCGATCGAATCGAAGTTGTCAAGGGAGCAGGTTCTGCGCTGTACGGCACGAGCGCATTAGGCGGTGTTATCAACGTGTTGACAAAAGAAGTTCCGGAACATCCCGAAACTCGTTGGCGGCTTTATTCCAAAGTATATGATGCACCCCCGTATGAAAGATGGAAGTGGAGTGACAAGTTGCGGGCATTGAATGCACAGTATATTAGTCATTCAGAGCGTATCGGTGATGTGAGCTTCATTCTCGCAGGTTCGCGTTTATTCGACGACAGCTACCGCGAAGCTGATTGGACGCGGCGCTACAACGGTTACGGAAAAATAAAATACGATATGTCGCCGTTCCTGAGTCTGGCCGTCTCGTCAAACGTGCTCTGGCAGCATCGAGGTGATTATATTTGGTGGAAAGATTTGAAGAATGCTCTGCGTCCTGCGGATTCACAGTTGAATTTTAGTGTAACATCATTACGCATCAACAGTTCGGTGTTGTTCAAACATTTTGTCAATGAGAAATTCACCTATGAAGTGAAAGCGATTCACTACCACGGTAATTGGCGCGAAGACAGTTTGAATGTAACTCTGGCAAACGAATCGACATCGGACGTTGTTTCAATGGAAGTTCAGGCAAATTATTCCCTCGATGAACTGAATATTATGACGATGGGTGTTGCGGTCAACTCCGACAATGTCTCATCGGATATTTTTGGGACACACGGAGGTTACGGAGGCGCCGTGTACGTACAGGATGAGTTACAATTGTCAAAAAGGTTGATGGCGACGCTCGGTGCCCGGCTCGATTATCAGCAGGTTGCATCGTTGCCGTCCAATCAGCAGATTAATCCCAAACTCGGCTTACGTTACCAGGCGGATGATCAGACGTCGTTTCGTGCTTCTGTCGGCCGTGGATTCCGCGCCCCGTCGATTGCAGAGTTGTTCGTCTCGACAAATGTTACAACCAGTACGGTTGCAATAGTGCCCAGCCCTGAGTTGAAAGCAGAACATAGCTGGTCGTTTGAAATTGGCGGAACTGAAAATTTTGACGAGAATGCAGTGTGGGATGTTGCACTTTTCCAGAGTGATTTTTCGGATTTAATTGAAGCCGGTGTTGAATTCGATTCTACACGAAATTCTCCCGTTATCCGATTTCGCAATGTCACCCAGGCACGCATACAAGGATGTGAGAGCAATATTCGCACGGTGTTCTTCGACCAGTTGCTTTCGCTTGATCTGAACTATACGTATACGTGGCCCTACGATGTGAATAAGAGATCAGTTCTGCGATTTCGTCCGCGGCATGTTGCCAGCGTCAATACCGTTGTATCCTATAAGGAATACACATTCGGCGCCGACATGCGGTACATCAGTCGGATTGACGCAATAGATGACGACCTGGTTCGACTGGCTCCGATCATAGATGGAAAATTGCGCGTGCCGATCTATATCGCCGATGTTAGGGCGAGCGGGCTTTTTCATGAATTCGGGTTTCCGCTGAAGATAAATCTTCACGTCAATAATTTGTTTCGGTACAGTTATGTTGAGTTGATCGGGAATTTGGCCCCGCTTCGAAGTTTCGTACTCAGTGTGGAAGGGGTATTCTAAGGGCCGGTTAGGAGAGGGAAGTGCACCCCCCACCCATATACTCGAGCTGCAATTACTCAAGAATATAGTGCGGCATCTCTGGCCATGGGGCCCGGGAGTGTCTTGATTTGTTATGCTGAACTGGGGAAGATCGAAAAATTCACATGGGCAATCCGTCTGGATGCTTCGCTGAGCTTATCCCGCTTCAATCGGGACCCAAGATGGCAGGCGTTGTTTGTCGCCAAACGAAGAAAATTCCACCAACCCTCCGCCTGCGGCGGTTTCCCCTCCTCATGGAGGAGGGGATTTAGGGGTGGTGGAAAGCACAACCAACCGTGTCCGCACCTCTGCTCCGAAAGAAGACACATCGCTGCGCAAGATGACACGACATACGCGGAGTACCTGTCATTATCTCCCGGCAAGTCGGTCGAAGACTCCCTACGGTCGACGACTCGACTCGTCGAGGTCTATCGACCCGAAGGGTCGTAGACGACTCGTTGAGGATTAGAATCACGATTGTCCGAAGGCCGCCTTCGGGGAAGAATGATTTTTCAGCAGTCTACTATTATTGAATGAGAACTACTTGTTTCAGCGTGGTTTCTATTTGTGCTATGACGACAGTATTTGACCTGGTTAACCTTTCCCATGCATACCATGTAAAAAAAGGGACGCCCGAGGCGTCCCTTTATAGATTGGAAACGGCAAGGCTTGGATTAGAAACCTGAATTCCAAAGCGCGTCGAAGCTCTTCCATGCTTCGAGCGAAATCGTCGGGACAATTTTTGATCCGGCCGCATATTTACCAAGCGGCATTGGTATTCCGGGAATCCTTGAGAGGTCAACATACGGCACGCTCATGCCGTATTTCGAATTCATAATCTTGATGAACTCGTTGGCAACGATTGCATAGCCGCGCGACGATGGATGAACGCCGTCGAGACTGAATAATCCGCCTGAAATGTAATCGGCAGTGTACTTTTCTCCAGCAATCGAATAACCATTCGCCTTTACGCCGTTGAAGAAAGAGTATGCGTCGAATACATCTGCTTTGTCCGACGCGGCAACGGATTGGATTGTGGCGTTGAATTCGTTGATAAAATTGATTGCTGTCGTTTGTTCAGATGCGTCGAGCATCAGTGCATCGGGTAAGGGATTTCGCGGATCGAGACCGAAGTATTTTGTGGTGTCGATACCGGCGCCAATGACCGCCGCAACGGAAACGCCTAGCGATGTTGCAAGGTCGCGATACCATTGTCCGCGGCTAGTAATAGATGTATCTTTGAGCAACGCTGCGTAAGAGCCTGCTTTTAACGTAACCAACGGCGCGCCGGATTCGGTCAGTCGGGTAGAATCGAATGACGGTCCCGTATTGCCGTGTTTCTGGTACCGTAAGTACGCTCCCGCCGGAAGGCTTGCCGCAATCTTCGGTCCGACAGTATTGAAGAATGGAATTGCACGAACATCTGGGATTGTCGCTACAATAATTATTGTTTTGGCACTCGGTAGTGCATTCCTGAGTGAATCGAGTGCTTGTTTGTACATCCCCGCGAATTGCGTTGCATTAGTTGGCGATGTCGGTGATGTTCCGCCGGTTACCGCGAAGCCGAGCACATCGTTTGCACCAAGCCAGAAGGTGACGAGGTCGGGAGTTTGTCCCATCACTTTCATTAAAAGAATCTGTTTATAAACGCTATTTGGAAAGATAGGTGACCGAAGCACTAAAGGTCCAAAGCCTGCCACGGGTGTTACCAGTGTATCAACTAGGAAGCTGGCGATCGGAATGCCCGGAATTCCGAGGTTGTCGTACGGTCGCGCCAACAGTGAATTTGTCGGAGAGCCAGGAGCTTTCCCTTCGGGCCCGATAACCGGATTTATTGGGTCGGAGAAGTTAAGGATGGCGTATCGTTGCGACTTCCCTGCATTTGACCCCGGCCCGGGATCGGCATTGCCGGGGTTGGAGTACAATGGCTGCTGGAACGTATCGAGCGGGGCGCCCGCCTTCACCAACTGTTGTGAGATCAAATTTGGGAAGCTGTACATTTGTGCCGACTCGTACAAACCATTTGATTGGTAACCGGCGGTCAAGCTGTTACCGACAGCGACATATTTTTTAACTAAAATTCCCCCCAAGCCCGGCGTGGGTCCCGATGGTGAGGAGTCCGTGCAACCGCTCACGAACGCGCCAACATGGATGCAGAGCGCAATACACAAGAGAATAGGTTTTTTCATTGTGATCTCCAAAAATATATTTTTGATTTTGCAAGTGATCTCGCTCGAGTCGGGCGTTAGTAGCGAATTGTGAGATTAAATCCGATGAGATTCGCCGATTGGTTGTACGTACCGTCAAAATTCTCGACCGTGCCGGTAACTTTGCGCTGATCAAACTTCAAGAACATGTACGCCACATCAGCGGAAAACATTTCGTCAAATTTGTACCCCACACCGAGGTTTGCTCCACTGCGATTCGCATCGGGCAAGAGAGGTTCGACGTATTTTGCTTTCACAGGTGTACGGTCCAACAAGTATCCCGCGCGGAACTGAAAATCGCCCATTGTGTATTCACCGCCGAAACGGAGTATATACGTGTTTCTATAATTCTTCGGCGATTCGGTTTTGGAGCCGTCTTTCTTGAATTCGACGACAAGCTTATCGTACGACGACCAACCAATGTATTGATAGTCTGCTTCCACTTCGAGATTCTCTATCGGTGTGTATGCAACGCCGACAAATGCTGTCGCCGGAAGCTCAAGCGATGCGCTTGCTTCGCCGATTGGGTACACGGTCCGTGCCGGGTCGAAATTCGCGGTTCCCTTAGCGTCGAGTTTCACGGAATTACGGTACGAGGCACCGACGGAAATTTGTTTTGTTATCTTGTAAATTGCTCCCGCGGAAAATCCATACCCCTTTGCGGAAAGGTCGAGCGTCACTTTTGCGTGCGGATCGAACGGGTCGCTTACCATGCGCTTGATTGTAACATTGCCCGTCACATAATTGAATCCCGCACCCACCGACAATTCATCGCTAATTTTGTAGGCCAAGGTCGGAGAAATGAAGAAGGACATGAGGTCAATTTTGGTGGTAATAAATTTCCCCGGCCAGTTCTCGTCCCACTCAGTACCCAAACCGTACGGGTTGTTAATGCCAATACCGACGTGAATTCTATCATCAACCTGATAGGTTCCATAGAGATTAATCGGCGTGAAGGTCTGGTCCACCATTTTGTTTTCTTCGTTCGTGTTGTTCTGCAAGGGTCCAAAGAACGAGGATTTTAGCATGATAACGGTGGTTCCGAGATAAAATGAACGTCCCGTCTGGAAACCAAGCCCTGCAGGGTTAAAGAAGATTGCCGAGGCATCGTACGCGCGCGCAGCGAACGCCCCGCCTTGCGCCATCGCTCTCGCACCGTGCTCGTTCAATTGGAACCCTCCCGCAAAAACTGAAACTGTGCTCACGCATACTAAAAAGATCATTTTCATATAACCTCCAATTTTGTTGTCGTCGGCTAATATGGTAAATCACATGTATAAATGCAAAAAGGAAAAACATTTTTTTCTCAGCTTGACTCTCACGCTCCCTTTTGGTAACATAGTTCCAAGTTTTTTTGAGAGTACCAAATCCATTTTTTTATCACATATTTTAGGAGGTACCATGAAGAAATCCATTTATTCAATGTTGTGTGTTACACTATTGGCATCGTTGGTTTTTGTCGACGGATGTAAAAAGGATGATGCGGTAGTTACACCGGAAGACAAAACCGTACCAAATGATGTGTTCCCGTTAATTGCGGCACATCGTTTTGATTATTCTGGATATTTCACTAACCAAGATACAGAGACACCAATAGCAGGAACAAGTGCTTTTTATAGTAACTCATGGACACTTGGGGGCAATACTCCGTTTTCTGCGATTTTTGGTGCAACATATGGCGGATTGATATCTGCCAATAATGGCGGAAGAACATCTGCATCATTAATATATGATACAACATTAACAGCTCCCGGTGGTCCAAAAAAATTCACTCCTATTTTTGCATACTATGATACAGCCACAACTGATTACTATTATATGACAAATCTCGGTTTGTTCTTCCGTGGTTCAGTTGTTAAAGATTCTGCAAATGCAGCTGGTGTCAGAAAAGATTCACTTCGTTTTATCAAACTTGCATCCCCCAAAGCAGGTCTTGGTGGAGAGTTCGAAGCGTTCAAACAGAGCTATGTCAGCTATTCGAACCCTGTTGCTCTGACGACAATCGATTTGACGATTACCGGAAAATGGGACAGCAAAGTTGATGTTACGGTAAATGGTACAACATACTCCACCTACTATTTAGTGATATCCAGAACGGCAAAAGTTGGAACAACGACAGTTTCCGGTGGTGTAACAGCCAAATTATGGTTGGCAAAAGGTATCGGTCCTGTAAAGATGTTCCTTGCAGGTGATGCTGAAGTTCCCGGAAATTATCGTGAACTTAAAACAAAGAGCTTCTAAGAGAAGTTAATCGACTTATGATGATATTCTACAACGTCCCAATTCTTACAAGAAGAGTTGGGACGTTGTGTCTTTAAACACGTTTTGAGGTGCTCATGAAAAAGCTACATATACCTTTCATCATTCTTGCAGTTATTGTTTCGATGACATGTTCTTATGCTCAGCAATCTGTTCTTGATTCGCTGAGACAACGTTCGGTGAATGCCGGAACAATCAAAGGAATCATTCGTCAGGTTGATGCAAAAGAGCGAATTCCATTTGCCAACATCCTGCTGAAAGCAACTTCATGGGGCGCTTCGTCGGACGAAAATGGCGAGTTTACACTGACAAGAATTCCTGCCGGAAATTATCGTATAATCGTTTCAGCAGTCGGACATAAAAATAACGAAGCGAATGTTTCTGTCTCCGCCGATCAAACAACCAATATCAATATTGACCTCAGCGACGAAAATGTTCAACTCAATGAAATTCTCGTGTATGGTGCATCATTCCGAAAAGAAAGGGTCACCGAAGCTCCTGCTGCGATTTCCGTGGTGGAAGGAAAAGGACTTCAGAGAAGTGCCTCTTCCGGTCAGCTTCCGAAACTTCTTGAAGGTCAACCCGGAGTGGATCTTGTGCAGAGCGGATTATACGATTTCAATCTCAATACACGCGGATTCAATTCTTCCTTGAATCGTCGTGTGTTGATCTTACTTGATGGACGCGATCTCGGCACCGCATTCCTCAGCTCGACGGAATGGAACGGGATGGCTACACCGATTGAAGACCTTGGGAGAGTTGAGATGATCCGCGGACCCGGTTCTGCGCTCTACGGCGCAAACGCGTATAATGGCGTTTTGAATATTACCTCAATTCCGCCGAAAGCAATGCTCGGGACAAAAATTACGGCAGGTATCGGCGAGTTGAGCATGTATCGCGCCGATGTCCGTCACGCAGGGGAATTCGAGCATTATACGTATCGGATAAATGCCGGAGGTGTTTCCGGAAAAACATTCAGCAAAAAAAGAATAACATCCCTTACAGGGAACAGAAAACTGGATATCTATAATGCGGCAACCGACGGAAATTTTCAAAATTATATCAATACCCATCAAGAATTTGAATATCCAAAATATAGAGGTTTAGAATATTTTACTGCTCTCAATAACGAAGTTGCACAATTACGAGATGGTCCGGTGAATCAATTTTATCTTTCTGGCAGAGTGGATCATGAATATGAGACGGGTGGTGGTGCAACCGTTGAAGCAGGCGTTACTCAAGTGGAAAATGAAGTTATCGTCACCGGAATTGGCCGTGTTCAAGTACAGCGTGCTCGCCGTCCATTTGGTCGGTTGAGTTATAGCGGACATGGATTCAATGTCAATCTGTGGTCCCAATCCAGGATCAACATGGCGCCGGAAGTGTCACTGTCAACGGGTCTCGATCTTGTGCAAGATGCCAACATTTCACAAGGTGAATTACAATTCCATCGATCATACCTGGATGAGCGCCTCTTTTTAGTTGTCGGTGTATCGCATCGTATCATATCAATCGATACGAAGAACACATTGATGATCGGTGCGCGGGAGGATAATACATCAGGTATTTTTGGACAAGCGGAATATCGATTTACACCGGAATTAAAAACAGTCTTTGCTGCTCGTTATGACCGAGCAACATTGCACGAAAGTTTTTTTCACCGAAAGCCGCTATTGTGTTTACTCCGTTTGCCAATCATACGTTTCGTGCAACATATAATAAAGCGTTTCAAGCCCCCAATTATTCCGAACTCTATCTCAATGTGGACCATCCATATCGCGGTTTTACCCTATTTCAAGACGCCCCAACAACCGGATTGGTCTATCGCGGGAATCCAAACTTGAAGGTAGAAAAAATTGAAGGATACGAAATAGGTTACAACGGTGTGATTGCCGGTGCTCTTTTTTTAACTGTGGATGTATACCATAATGGATTGAAAGATTTTATTTCAGATCTTGGAGCAGGTTTTAGCGGCATATCGCCGGATATCATTACTCGGAAGAGTTATAAAACAGGGAATGATACAAGTTTTTCACATGCTGTATGGTCATATAAAAACGTGGGGAGAGTGAATGAGTACGGATACGAAGTTGCAGCAAATTATTATGTAACTGATGAAATAATCGTTGACGCGAACTATTCATATTTTCAATTTGAGATCGATAAAAAAACCGTAAGTGCAGCCGATGCTGAGCAGATTCAGCCAAACTCCCCGCGATGGAAATCAAACGCCGGAATCACATATCAAAGCAAAAATAACTATGATGTTGCTTTGAAAATAAAATATGTTCCATCCTACCATTGGTCTGCCGGTGTGTATGCAGGAGATATTTTAGCCTATTCGTTAGTGAGTCTTTCGGGTAGTTATCAGTTTAGCAGTAATCTTTCCATGACACTGAACATTTCCAACCTGTTGAATAGAAAACATTACGAAATATTCGGCGGGTCTATCTTGGGGAGGAGAGGAACTCTCGGGGTTACCTACGCATTTTAATATTCTTAAGGGCGCTCAACTGAACGCCCTTTCGATCTCTATTTGTCTTTTATCTTCTCCAACAAATCCTTCGCTTCCTTGCGGAATTGAGCGTCATCCTCATCTTCCGTCGGCATCGCAGCTATTCTCGTCAACTCTTCTTTCGCCTTCTCGTATTCATCGAGCTCAGCGTACGTGCGCGCAGCGTCTAGCCGGTACATGATGAATGTCGGCCTCATCGCGATCGCTTTTTCGAAATTCGCCCGGGCGTCTTCATAATTTGCCCAGCTTAAGCCAAGAGGCCAGCGTATCACTTTGGGCTTCTCGCACAATTTGGCATGCGTGCGAGCCAGAACATAGTATGCGGCGGGATTTTCTTTGTCGAGCTGGATCGCCTTCTCGCAATCGGCTTTCACTTGCTTCACCAGGTCAATGGAATCCCAGACGCCTTTGAACAAGGCCACGCGCCCGTTGGCTATCGCACGCCTCGTGTAGCCCATCGCTTCGTTCGGATTTGCTTTCACCGCAAGCTCCGCAAAGTCCAACGCTTTCTGGTAGGTCTCCAATTGTTTTATTTTGTCATCTTTCGTGGTAGCCGGCTGGTGCTCGCCGATGTCGACGTACGTCCGGCTGATGCGCCAGAGGACGTCGTAGTTGTTCGGTTCAACCGCGTACGCCTTCATGAATGCTTCGAGTGCCTTCTGATTTTCGAAGGATTTGGTGGAGAACGAATCACCGACTGCAATAATTGTAGAGACGGCCTCTTTTTGCTTTGCATGAAGGGGGAGGAAGCTAACGAGAGTCAGGAAAACTGTAGCGAGGAAAATAGGGCGAGTACAATAGTGCATAATTTTCTAGCTCCTTGTTGTTGAAATGAAGAATTACAAGATTGCAAGATTTGAGTCTGCTCTAAAAAGGCATTTTTGAGAAAATAATTGTCCAATTTAAACTGGATTCGATATCTAAAAATTGAAATTAGACCTTTTTAGATTCGACT
>JAGVPT010000223.1 GCA_020052095.1 Bacteroidota bacterium
ACATCGTAGATGTTTCATTATTGTAAAAACTCTACCCCACTTTCTTGATGATCCTCGTAGAGGATCAATAAAACTCTTTTGCAACGCTGAGCAGTTACATCATTTCTTTAACTAACATCTTATTCCTTACTCCCTACCTACTACTTATTTAAGCATAATTCCCCCGCGCACCGTCACTGCACTACTCCCACGGACTTCTCCAGCTTCGCCTGCGCGAGCTCATACTCCACGAGCGACTGCAGGAGTTGTATTTTCGATTGAAGCTGCCCGACTTCGGCATCGAGGAGTTCAGAATTTGTCGTCAGGCCTGCTTTAAACGTCTCCTGCGCCACCCGGAGGTTTTCATCGGACTGTTCGACGCCAAGCTGAGCAAGTTGGATCTTCTGTTTCGCTTGTTTGACGTTGAGATAGTTCTGCGTTACTTCCAATGTTGCTCCGTCTTTCAACATGGCATACGCATCTTTTGTTTGCTCGTACTGCGATTGCGCCTGAGCCGTTTGATACACGGTGGTCAAGTTATTCCAGATGTCGAATTGTAGATTGACGCCGACATCCCATGTATCTTTGAACTGATCCTGCGCCGGAAAAATTCTTTGATTGGGTCGAGAGTAATAGTAATTTCCCGAAAGGAAAACTTGCGGAAGCCAGCCGCTTTGCGCCGCAATAACTCCCGCCTGCGAGGCACGCAACCGCCACTCCATCGCATGCATATCGGGACGCTCGGTCATCGCTTTTGCCAGCAATTGCCGAACTTCCGGAAAGTCTTTCGTCATGGAAGTTAACGATGAAGCGATCCCGACATCGGTGTCCAGTGGAATCCCGACTGTTGAATTGAATGCGATGATCGCGATCTCTACGTTGTTTGATGCGTCACTCTGCAACAATTTTGCATTCGAGAGCTGCACTTTGACTTTCAGCACGGCATTCGTCGTGGCCATCCCTTGTTTGAAGAGATTTTCAATGTCCGCAAGGTGCTGTCCGATTTGATTGACATTCTCATCAGACAACCGTTTGAATTCCTTCGCTCGGTACACGTTCCAATACGTCGACTTGATACTGTAAATAAGCTCGGCCTTGTCTTTTGTGTAGTCGCTGTGCGCCGCATTGGAGATGTACTCCGCATTGTCGGCCGCACTTTGCAATTTCCATCCGGTAAACAATGGCTGCTGAAGCGAGGCCTTCACGGTATAGGTGTTCAGGATCACCGGGAATGAGACCGGAGCGTTTGGAATAGGAATTGTAAACGCGGGAATGTCGCTCAGCTTCTGATATCCCGCTTGAAGTTTTACTAAGGGATACAAGCCGGCGGCGATCTCACTCGATTTAGCGTCCGAATAGTTCGATTTCATAAGCGACGAGTGAAGCGCTTTGCTATTTTCCATTCCTATCGCAACACTCTCTTCGACGGTAAGCAGGCGCTGTTGTGCATTCGCCATCGAAGCTATGAACGCCAGCGAGGCCAGAGCGGATTTTTTGAGTGTACTCATTTTTTCGAAACGACCTCTCTTTCTGTATCTGACGGACCGGACACCCCGGCCGATGTGTTTTCCGATAGTAAGGAAATGAAAATATTTTCGAGCGATGGCGGTATCGTTCTCCAATCTGTGACATCGATCGCGCTGTCTTTCAGGTGGGCCAGGATCTTTGGCATATCGCGCTGCGCCTGCTCGACGAGAATATTGAGGCGGTCGCCAAACGCCTGCACTTCTTTCACTGCCCCATTCCTTTTCAAGAGCGAAAATGAACGCCGGATGTCCGAGCAGACGAGCTCGACAATCTCCCCCTTCATAACCCTTCTCATGTCTTGCGGTGTGTCAGCCATGAGAAGCTTTCCCTCATTCATGAGTCCGACATGCGTACAGCGCTCGGCTTCATCAAGATACGGTGTGGTCATGACGATTGTGATCCCTGTTTTCAGCAAGCTCGAAAGGACCTTCCAGAAATCCCGCCGAGAAACCGGATCGACACCTGTTGTCGGCTCATCCAGAAAAATTACTTCCGGTGTGTGAACGAGTGTGCAAGCAAGGGCGAGCTTCTGTTTCATCCCGCCGGAGAGCTTTTCGGCGAGACGCGTACGAAACGGCGTGAGTCGCGTAAACTCCAACAATTCATTCCGTCGGATTTTGTAGTCCTTTACGCTGTGGATTTCCGCGAAAAATTCGATGTTTTCGTCGACTGTCAGATCGCCGTACAAACTGAATTTTTGTGAAAGGTATCCAATGCGTTTCCGTACTTCATCGGGTTGACGTCGCACGCTGAATCCTTGCACCGTCAATTCGCCAGACGTAGGGGGCGTTATGCCGCACAACATTCTTATCATCGTCGTTTTGCCGGCGCCGTCCGGGCCAACGAGGGCAAACATCTCGCCCTGTTGAATTTGGAGAGAAACTGCATCAACTGCGATGCGCTCGCCAAATTTCTTTGTGACCGATTGTATTTCAATAGCGTTCATCGAAAGGACTTTCTTTAATGAATGTACGCATCGGCCGGCATCCCGGATTTGAGGGCCCCGTCCCTATTCTCCACTTCCAGTTTAACACCGAACACCAGTTTTGTCCTATCCTCTTTCGTCTGGACATTTTTCGGCGTGAACTCCGCCGTGGGAGAAATATAGATTACTTGTCCCGGGAAACTCTTGCCCGGATAGGTATCAATGACGATATCCGCGCTCCCGTTCAGCCTCACTTTGCCCAACTCCTGTTCGCCGACATAGATCATCAGATTCATCTTTTCGAGGCGGGAGATTGTCGCGATAATTGTTCCGGCTCCGACAAGCTCGCCTACTTCGACGGGCTTATGCGTTACCGTGCCTGGCACGGGAGCAAGTATAAATGCATCGGCGATCTGTTTCCGTATGAGATCCGCATTCGCTTTAGCCTGGTTGAGGCGCGCCTTTGCTGCGGCAAGGTCCTCGGGCCGGGCGAAGCTCTGCATTTTTTGTAAATTTTGTTTCGCCGAACTCAATTGTGCTTTCGTAATCGTGTACCGCGATTCCGCATCGTCATATTGTTTCTTTGACACGCTTTTTGATTTAAAGAGTTCGCGCATGCGTTCATAATCATCGCGCGCGTTTTTTGCGCTCGATTCAATTTGTCTGAGAGCCTCTTCGGCCTGGCGGACATCCTCGATCCGTGCGCCGTTCACGAGCAGCTGATATTGCGCGTCGGCGAGCTCAACGCCGGCCTGCGCCTGTTTTAGCTGCAATTCCATAGTTGAATGGTCAAGAACTGCGAGCGTATCTCCGGCGTTTACCTGGCTCCCTTCCCGTGCGAGCATCTCTTGAAGCTGGCCCGGGACTTTCGCCGAGACATTGACATCGACTGCTTCGAGAGTTCCGCTCGCCTCTATCACCCCTTTGTGGCTGTTGCCGCATCCACCGATGCCGATCATGAGGAGGAACACGAACGGTGTAGTCATTGTAGTTTTCATAAACCGCTCCCTTTGCAATTAGAAATTGTGTATTGGAGAATCGAACTCATGAAAGTCTTTTCGCGCTCCATCTGTCAGCGCACCTTCAAATATCGTCTTGAAAATAATGCGGAAGGCTTGTTCGGCGGAAAACGAATTCTGCGAAAGCACGTCCGGGTTTAAGATCCCCTGGACACAATTCAGAATCATCAGGACCAACACCTGTTCATTCACATCGGGACGAAAGATATTCTCGTCCCGCGCTTGAGAAATCATTTTTTCGATTTTCGTGAAGATCTGTTCCCGGCGAAAGACTTCGATCTCTTTCCAGAGTTCGGGGGCAAATTTTTTCATGTCCGACTGCGCCGACCTGCTTAGTTTCGACAGTTGTTTTCCAATTATCATCATCATCCCCGCAAGTTTCTCTGCGAATGGTCTGTCGGAGACGACAATTCGGTCAATCTCTTTTGCAATCGCGCGCATCATTTCCTGCATCCCGTAACGCAGAATATCCTCTTTGTTTTCGAAGTGCTTGTAGATGGTCTTCTTGCTGATTCCCAACTCGGAAGCGATCTCGTCCAGTGTCACTTTGCTGAAACCGGGATTCAGGAACCTCTCTTGGGCAAACGAAATGATTCGACGCCGTATTTCAGTATCGGTAGCCATTGTACCTCCAAATTACTCTGGAAACTTCTAGCGTAATCATGGTTTCCAGATCCGCAAAAATAAATCCATCAAATGTGACGGATTAATCAGTCGTTCAGTCTAAAGTTAATCTGGAAACTATAATCGTTTCTCTGGTTTCCAATATAATATGTTCAACATCTTTTGTCAAGGTTTTTTGAAATTATTTTTGTTGGGGGTGGAGGGGAGATTTAAGTGCGATTCCGGATGAAAAGAGGCTTATGGCTACCAATCGCTTTGTGTCAATTAACAAGCGCCATTTCAAAAAAGAAATCTTGTGTTTCAATTTCCCGCGTCCTGCTTCTCTCAAAGGGATGGCTTCGCCAGACGCGGCCGCGACAGCCATCCTGAGCAAGCGAAGCGCGTCGTCAACGACCCGATGGGTCGTCGACCCGTCGGGAAGGAGGCTGTTCGCGGCCTTGCTCAGCATGACTGGCTGTCGAGCAAGCACAAGAATCTTTATTTGAGATAGCACTAGTAGCTTTCGTTTTTCGAAGGGAAACTCTTCTTCTTCACATCGTCGATGTAGTTCTGAAACGCGCCGCGCATCGTTTCCGTGAGTTTCGCGTAGGTGCGGACAAAGCGGGGGTGGAACTGTTCATTCATGCCGAGCATGTCGTTCGTAACAAGAACCTGGCCGTCGCAATGCGGTCCTGCCCCGATGCCGATCGTTGCACATGAAACGTTTTTCGTGACTTTCGCAGCCAGCGATGAGGGAATTTTTTCCAGGACCAGTCCAAACACGCCGACCCGATCCAGAATCTTCGCGTCTTCGACAAGTTGCTTTGCCTCCGCCGTTTCTCTCGCCCGCACTTCATACGTCCCAAACTTGTAGATCGACTGTGGGGTCAAGCCTAAATGTCCCATCACCGGGATCCCAATGTCGACCAATTGCTTCACCAGAGGCTCGATCCTCTTTCCCCCTTCCATCTTCACAGCTTCGGCCCCGGATTCCTTTAAGATCCGCCCGCAGTTTCGAACCGCTTCTTCCGTGTTCACCTGGAATGACATGAACGGCATATCCGCAACCAGCATGGCGCGTTTCACTGCGCGGCGGACAACTTTCGTGTGATAGATTATTTCGTCGAGCGTGACGGGCAGCGTCGTTTCCAATCCCTGGAATACATTCCCGACCGAATCACCGACAAGAATGATATCGACGCCCGCTTCATCGAGAAGCTTTGCCGTCATGAAATCGTATGCCGTGAGCATGGCGACCTTCTCACCGGTCTTCTTCATGTTCAAAATCACTTTTGTCGTGATGCGTTTGTATTCGCCCGGATGAGAACTCATTGTGCCACCTTTTCGTTGGAAGATATATTGTAGGAAAGATCAGATCTCAGATTCGATTCGTCGAAATCGTCATCATTGAATACAACATTCCATTCGTTTTCAAAACCACCTTTGACTGCCACGGCGGCTTCATCGAACGATACGTTGCGTCCGAGAATGCTAGAAAGATCGATCGTCTTCATTTCTAGCCCGCGTCGAATAGACGCATAGAGTTCTTCGCTCTCGACCTGAACTAACTCAGATAATTTCTTGTGAGCCGGACCAAGCAGTATTGAGCCATGTTGAAGCACGACTTCATCTCCGTCTGGTGTGGCGTACCGCCGTTGAGCGCTCCCGACAAGTTTTCTGCCGCGATATTGGATTTCGTACCGCGCCGAATTGCCGAAACACGGAATTGAATTCTGATTGCGATAGAGAGTAGGAAAATCCGGCTGCACTGCCGAGTACGCAACATCGGCGCCGATAGTTCGTAATCCACGCACCAGCGCCTTACTGATATCAGAGTATATCTGGGAAATACTTTTCCCCTCCGCATACATCACCACATTGTACGTCAGCTCATCAGCGTGGAGAATTGCCCTGCCTCCCGTCGGACGTCGAACAATATCGATTCCCTGCACGAGGCACTTCGACTCGTCGAGATCGTGGCGGCGCTGATTGTAGCCGATCGAAATGGTGTGGCGATCCCACCCATAGAGGCGCAATGTTGGCGGCCCACCCTGCTCCACCATTCGATTCGCCAGGAGTTGATCCACGTGCATGTTATGCGCACCGGAATGAAATCCCGAATTAAGAAATGTCCATTCTGCAACCGGCGGGAGATGCGATGAGGAACTCATGTGTGCGACCGGCTTGTGATGATGCCGCGCTTGCTCCGATCGATAAAAGAAAGCAGGTTTTGAACTTCAGCAGTCGGAGTCAGCTCTTGACGGATCTTCTCCGCGGCCTGGCTCACGTTGAGTTTAGAGAGGTATAAGAGATGATATGCTTTGGAGAGTGTATCGAGAGCTTCATGGGAGAATCCGCGACGGCGCAATCCGATGACGTTCAGTCCTTCGTACGTCAAAGGCGTGCCTCCCGCAAGAATGTACGGCGGCACGTCTTTCGGAACGCGGAAATGCCCTCCAACCATCGTGTGTTGGCCTATTGAGACAAATTGATGGATCGCCGTCAATCCACCTACGATCACCCAGTCTTCGATGGTTACATGTCCCCCCATTTGGATCCCGTTTGCAAGGATCACGTTGTTCCCTATCGTGCAGTCATGCGCGACGTGGACATACGCCATCAACAGACAATTGCTTCCAACAACGGACTTCATGTGTTCAGCCGTGCCGCGGTTGAGGGTGCAAAACTCACGGACTGTCGTGTTGTCGCCTATTTCAAACGTCGTTACTTCATTCTTAAATTTCAGATCTTGAGGAAGGGTCGCAACAACAGCGCCGTTATGAATCCGGCACTCTTTCCCGATACGCGCGCCGTTTGCGCAATACACATGCGGACCGATCTGGGTGCCGTCGCCGATAGCGACATCATCTTCGATCACGGTAAATGGACCGATGGCAACATCGTTGCCGATCCGTGCCTTGCTGCTGACAATTGCTGTGGGGTGGATCTGATTGGGCATTGGAGATTCTTCGATGAGTGGTGGATTACATCGCGCCGGGGCGATCAACAATAGATGCCATCATCTCAGCTTCTGCGACGAGCGCTCCGTCGACGAACGCTCTTCCCATGATCTGGCACACTTTCGCCTTACGGTACATCATGGTCACTTCGTAGACTAACTGGTCACCCGGAACAACCGGCTTGCGGAACTTTGCATTGTTGATCGACATGAACATCACCAGCTTCCCCTCCTGCCGGTCCGATCCATCAAGGAGGAGAATGCCTCCGGTTTGGGCAAGACCTTCCAGAATGAGCACGCCGGGCATCACCGGTGCGCCCGGAAAATGTCCTTGAAAAAATGCTTCACCGAGCGAAACGTTTTTCACGCCGACAATTTTTTCATTCAATTGAAAATCGATGATCTTGTCGACGAGGAGAAAAGGATAGCGATGCGGTAGAATCCGCTGAAGAGCGTTAACATCAAAAACAACTCCCTCCTTTTTGACATGCTGGTATTTCTTGATAATTTTTTTCTGTTGATACAGCTTGCGGACCTTCTTTGCGAATTCGACATTGCTTGCATGTCCGGGTCGCGCGGCAAGTATTTGCGCTTTGAGCGGAACGCCGATGAGCGCGAGGTCGCCGATAAGGTCGAGCAGCTTGTGGCGCGCAGGTTCATTTTTGAAATGGAGCTGTTTATTGTTTAGCGCACCCGTGCTACCAAGAATAACGGAGTCTTTGATACCCAGTTTACCCGCCAGATCTTTCAGCTCGCTCTTCGACAAGTCCCGATCGACGATCACGATAGCATTATCGATATTGCCGCCTTTGATGAGTCCGGCGTCCCGCAATTGCTCAACTTCATGGAGGAAACAAAATGTCCGGCACATCGAAAATTCATTCACGAATTCTTTCTCAAGGTCAAACAATCCGGTGTGCTGGCTTCCCAGAGCAGGATTATTATAATCGACCATTACCGTCACACGAAAATCATCCGTTGGCAGTGCTACAATCTCGACCCCCTTTTCTTCATTCTTATAACTGATGGTTTGATCAATTACCAGATAATCCTTCGGAGCATCCTGCGCCTCGAAACCCGCGTGGAGGAGAGCGTCGACGTACGGTTTTGCGCTGCCATCGCCGATCGGCGGCTCGATTCCTTCGAGGTCAATGAGGATGTTGTCGATTTGCAGGCCCGCGATTGCCGCAAGGACGTGTTCAACGGTATGGACATTTGCCTCGCCGATGCCGATCGTCGTTCCGCGCGACACGTCAATTACATGATCGACATCCGCCGGGACTTCAGGTTTCCCGCCGATATCGACACGGCGAAAACGAATGCCAAAATCTTCCGGGGCCGGCTTGAACGTCATCGTGCATTGCGTCCCGGTGTGTAATCCTACGCCCGACATCGTGACTAATTTCTTTATCGTTCGCTGTTGCGCTAACATCCATCCTCCGATTCGCGACAAGCACAAATGCCTGCCCTATTATTTTACTGTCATTTATGATTCTTTAGCTCCTGAATTACCTTCTCGAGCATCTGGATGCGGTTGTCAATCTCGCGGATTGTAACAAGTAACTCAGGCAATTGCCGGAGTGCGCCCTCGATGCGTCTCGCCTTTCCCGCTTCTTTTGCAGGATAGCCGAAATATGTCTCCCCCTCTTTGGTCAAAGATTTGGAGACACCTGAATGACCGGCGATGCTCACCTTATTTGCAATGGTGACGTGTCCGGTGATTGCGGCGTTCCCGCCGATCATGACATTGTTCCCTACTTTTGTGCTTCCGGCAATCCCTGAACTGCCAGCCATGACCACATCTTCGCCAACGGTCACGTTGTGGGCAATTTGTACGAGATTGTCGAGCTTCGTCCCGTGCTTGATCCTCGTTTCCCCCATCGTTGCGCGGTCGATGCAAGTGTTTGCGCCTACCTCAACATCGTCCTCTATCACAACAATTCCCAATTGAGGAATTTTCTGATACGAACCGTCTTTCTTCGGCGCGAATCCGAACCCATCGCCGCCGATGACGGCGCCGGGCTGGATAATTACGCGATGTCCGATTACGCACGATTCGCGTACGGAGACGTTCGAGTAAATCAGACAATCATCCCCTATTCTCACGCCGTTGCCGATCACCGTCCCCGGAAGTATCGTCACGTTGTCGCCGATAACACACTTCTCTCCTATAACAGCATGCGCCCCGATTGCGTGATTTTTTCCGATGACGGAAGAAGAATGCACAACAGCCGTGGGATGAGTCCCTTTGGGGATCAACGCCGGCTGCGGATTGAATTTCTGGATAGCAACGACGAACGACGCGTACGGATCTGCAACCTGGATAAGCGATGGCGGGAGTTTTGAATGTTTAGAGAGGTCTACTGATCGGCCGATGATCACCGCTGTGGCTTCGGTGGAGCCGAGATACTTTTCATATTTCGGATTTGAAAGGAATGTGAGATCGCCCGGCATTGCCTCTTCGATCTTCGCAACGCGGAGAAGTTCAAGCTCTCCGTTGCCGACGATATCTCCCTCAAGAAGCGACGCGATCTCACGTACTGTTATCATGATGCGTTACATTGGTGATTACTTTTGCTGCAGCTTGGCCAGCACTTTGGCTGTGAGGTCGTTCTTCTCATTCGAGTATATCAGAAGCGTCGTGCTGCTTTTATCGAACACATAATCGTAGCCCCCCTCATCGGCAACGTCTTTCACAGCCTTGAACACTTTATCCTGGATCGGCTTCATCAACTCATTTTGCTTCGCGAAGAGTTCGCCGCTCGTTCCGAATTTCGCAGTCCGGTAATCTACCATCTTTCTGTCCATATCCTGCAATTCCTTCTCCACCTCGGAGCGTCGTTTGTCGGACATGATCAGTTTCTTCTTGTCGTACTCTTCGAACTTGTGCTGAAGATCGGATTGCATTTTCGTAAGCTCGGTCTGCCAATCGGCTGTAATGCCGTCCAATTGCTTCTGCGCGTCCTGGGCTTCCGGGAGCTGCTGCATGATCGCTTCGGAATTAAGATAGCCGATCTTCATCTGGGCTGCGGCCGGCATTGCCGCGGCAATCGACAGCAATGCCGCACAAAGAATTTTTCTCATGACTGTGCTCTTCTCGAAAATTTGAAATTACTTGCCGCCTCTTTTGAGCCGGTCGATGACGATGAAGGTGTAATCGGCGCCCTTATCCGCGTAAAGAAGGAGGACGTCGCCCGCCTTGTCGAACACGAACGACAGCTTCTGTTCTTTTGCAACTTGTTCGATCGCCTTGAAAACCTTCTCCTTGATCGGCTGCATAACTTTATCCTGTTGCAGAGCAAGCTCGCCTTGCTGGCCGAATTTCTGCTGGCGGTATTCGTTCATCCTTTGTTCCTGTTCGATCAGTTTTTTCTGCTCGGACTGCTTCGTCTGCTCGTTATACAACCCCTGCTTCTTCTGATAATCCTCATACTTCTCCTGCAAGTCCTTCGACATCTTTTCGATTTCGTCGTTCCATCCTTTGACGATGGCAGCCAATTTTTCTTTGGCGTCCTTCGCTTCCGGGAGTTCTTTCAGAATTGTTTCAGAGTTAACATATCCGATTTTTTGTTGTGCGTGTGCCGGCGAAGCCGCGATGAAGCATGCGAGCACGAGCGCCGTAAACGCAGTGCGTGTCCTGACAATTGAAGCTTTCACTGTACCCTCGTTATAGTTCGTGAAAAAATTCCACT
>JAGVPT010000273.1 GCA_020052095.1 Bacteroidota bacterium
AGCCTGCTTGCCGAAAAAGCTGTTCAGCAGGCAAGCGGCGGGCAGGCAAGACACGAAGAAAAATGTTTTGATTTTGTTACCTTTTGTGGAACTTTGTGATCTTGTGTCTTCGTGGCACCGCTTTTCGACCGGACTTCTAGTGCTGTTTCCAATACTAAATCTTGTATTTTTACCGCAGGGGTCGCAGAGAAGTTCTTATAAAAATATTAAGAAATCTTCGCGTTCTCAGCGAACTTTGCGGCGAATTCGTTTTTGAAATGGCACTAGAACGACCACTTTCCGCGGAGATAGAGTGCAGTGCCGAGCTGCCCATATTCTGTGAGCAGATCGCCGTTGAAGAATAATGCGAGAAAAGTCAGATCGAAATTTGTCACGACGGAGCAGGTAGTCGAGGGGACGACAACGAATGAACGGTCAGTGGGATTGAGAATGGCAAAGAGACCGGCATGTACCAGCGGCGACACGTTGAAGCTGAGTTCCTGATAGACCGACCACCGGGCAGGCGTAAGTAATCCCAGTGTCTGTGCTTTTGGCCGAGAAAGCGCAGCATCGTTCACAACTCCTTCGCTGCCGTATAATGCCTCGGTGTGAATATACAGTGAATTTGGAAATGTGTAATCTCCGGACACGGCTAAGGAGACCATCGCAACAGCAGACCCGGGCTTCTGGAACGTCTTCGCTATTTTAGATGTCATCACCTCACCCCTGAACCCTCCGCCTCGAATGTCCCCTGCCCAGCCGGTTCCGACGAACCAGTTGCCCGCCTTCCATCCGCCGAGAAAATGAAAATCGTAATCCCATTTATTTAGTGACCATTGCACTGCGCTGATCGCTTCCGAAGAGGCAGTCCCAGGTTTCACCGCAAGCTCTACTTTCGATACGTCCCCTGTATAATATTGAAGATGGACTGCATCGACGGCGGGACGTTCCTCATAATCGAAATCGAGTACCGACTGAGGATTGAAGAGATCAATCGGATTCCAAACCAGATTCGTACCCCAGGCGATTCTCTGCCGCCCCGCAGAGATCTGCCAGCCCGACGGGCCCCAGTTAAGATAGAGACGATCAATCTCGGTGTAAGCCGTACTCTTCTTTCGGTTCCACATCACTGTGCCGAGCTTGCCAAAGCCTGCATCATGACCCAAGTTATCGGCAAATCCGGGCGTTTGCTCGACGATGTCGCCATAGAAGAGGCGAGTCCGAAGTTCCAGGATTCCGCTGAAATCCTCCGTTGGAAACCACTTTGTATTCATACGGGCATGAAGCAATTGATCGTAAGTCTCCTGGTGCGTTGGCGTCTCGGTGCGGCTGAAGAGATACTTTGCATATCCACTGAACTCAGTACTATTAGGTCGTGCCTGCAGCGTGGAAATAATAAAAACACCGAATGCTGCTGTCGGCCACTTCATGTGTACGCCTGTTCGTTGAGGAGATCGGATTTTACCACTCCATCTTCGAGCGTGACAACACGATGTGCCCTTTGGATAACACGAATGTCATGAGTCGAAAAAATAAAAGTCATTGCATGTTCGTGATTGAGATGCTCCATCAGCTGGAGCAAGGTCATCGCGGACTGTGTATCGAGGTTTGCTGTTGGCTCGTCCGCGAGGACAAACGAAGGGCGTGATGCTAAAGCGCGGGCGACCGCTACCCGTTGCTGCTGACCGCCTGAAAGCTCAGCCGGACGGCTGTGTGCCCGATCTGCGAGACCGACTGCCTCGAGCAACTCCTGCGTCCGTCGATCCCGTTCCGACCTGGCGACTCCCTGAAGCAGCATAATAAACTCGACGTTTTCGCAAGCCGTCAGCACCGGGATCAGGTTAAACGCCTGGAAGACAAAACCAATGTGATTGAGCCTGAAATCGATCAAATCGTCGCGCCGCATTTCGGAAATATCGGTATTGTCGATGATGACAGTGCCCGAGGTCGGTTGGTCAAGGCCTCCGATAATATTGAGGAGTGTTGTCTTGCCGGAGCCTGATGGACCGACGATGGCAGTGAATTCCCCCTTCTCGACATTCAGCGTTACACCTCGCAGTGCATGGACAGGAATTGAGGTATGATTGTAGATTTTTGTAATCTCCGTGAGATTGATGAGTGGCATAGAATTATCCAAATGTGGCGATTGCCGACGCCGGGTTGAGGCGGATTGCTTTCAGCGCCGGATATATTGCTGCGATGCATGCTGCGAAAACAACCATCGCTCCAAGGGATGGGTATATCGAGGAATGGACGATCGGGTAGAGCATGCTACTAATTCCGTACATGGAGAGCCCATCTGAAAACAGCCCGAGGTAAATACCGGTTCGATTGAACCAGGCAACGGTACCGGCTCCGAGCGCTACACCGGCTGCGCTTCCCGTAATCGAGAGGAAAATGGTCTCAAGAAAAATCATCGCGAAAATTCTTCGGCGTTTCATGCCTATCGCCATCAGCACTCCAAATTCTTTGACACGGTCAAGCACCGACATCAGCATTGTGTTGGTAATGCCAAACAGCAGCGCCAATAAGATGATCCCGAGGAAAATAGTCATGCTGACATCCGAACTCTCAGCAGTGAGTTTCAGTTCCGGTGCGATTTCTTTCCATGTTTCTACCTGCAGGTTCGGGCATAGCGTGGCGGCTTTTGCCGCTATTCCGCTGAGACTATCGTTGGTTATCAGCCGGAGCGCAATCTCATGAATGAGCGCCACTCCCGTGAGTCCGTCGAGGTCAGGGCGTCGAAGAAAGACTGTTGCACCGTCAAATGTGGAAGATTCGGTGTCGAAGATCCCCGTAATCCGGAATGCACCGTACACAATCGCCCCATCCGGTCTTTGAAAACTGAGTACGATCTTTCCGCGGAGTCTCAGATCAAGTTTTTCCGCGAGCTTTCGACCGATCAGGATGGGGGAGCGCTCACTTCCTTCAAAGAATTTTCCTTGAACCAGCCTCCGGGCAATGGCTGTTGAATTCCGCTCTACCGATGGATCGATGCCAACGATCTTCACGCCCTGTGAAGAGGTCGGCGACGATCCCATTCCATCGATAATCGTCCTCGCAGACACCGAATAAACCCCAGGGATATGCCGGAGCGATGCGGTAATTGAATCTGCTCCGGGAATGAACATTGCGATCGCACGTTCGTCACGAAAGTCTTTAGCGTGAAGTTGAATGTGTGTTAGGTCCCGATCGATCGCCGAGTTTACCAAAGCGTCGTACATTCCTGTAAAGATGCCGACTGCAAACAGGCCTCCCCACAATCCGAGCGCGATTGCCGTGATCATAATAGCGCTCCGGCGTTTATTTCTCCAGACATTCTTCCAGGCGATGGATGCTAGCATGAGTGTTGAAGTTCGATTCTGTCCAGATCGTGAATAAACTGGTTCATCTTTTCTCTTGGCGGTTTATACCCCATTCCAAATCACCTCCGCATTGCCCGGACTGGCTCAAGTTTGCGAAGGATGATGATCGGATAAAGTGCGCTGAATGCTCCGAGGGCGAACACGATTATTCCTTGAATGATAAAGACCATTGGATCCACGCTGAAGGGGATAATAGGCTCAAAGCCGTACGCCATCATCGCCTTCGCATAATCGCCCCCTAACTGGATTGGATGATGATAGAAGTAGACAACAAGGGGAATGGAGACGGCTATTCCCGCAACCGCTCCCATGAGCGAGATAATCAGGGCTTCGATAACCGTCACCGACATCAGGCGCCATCGTTTCATACCGAGAGCGATGGTAATACCAAACTCCCGCGATCGTTCTGCAGTCATCATCACCGTGCCGAAAATTCCGAACCCGATTACGACATAGAGAATCAAAAGCATGATGACGGTCCCGCCGTTGTCAGCGGCGATTGCCTGGAGTAATTCCGGCATCATTTCACGCCACGTCATTACTTCTTTGCTGCCGTCGGTCATTGCCCGCAACGCAGCAGCCTCTTCGTCGGCGGCATCGTCGGAATCGAGCAGGAGCGAAATTGCCGTGATGCGGCCTGGCGCGGAAAACAATTCTTGTGCAGCATCGAGGGAAAGGTACAGCATGGCATTGTTGAGTTCGTCGAGGGGAAATTTGACGATGCTTGCGATGCGGATAATGCCCCCTGCAGTGACTCCCTGGTATCCTTGTCCATAGACAACGATGCTATCACCTACATCAACCTTAAGCAATCGTGCGAGTCCCTCGGCGATGATTATTCCTTCATTCCATCCGAGCAGAGGAGTGCCGCGTATAACACGCCTTCCGAGTCCCGTCATTGCGCTTTCTCGAACGGGGTCGATCCCGATCACAGGAGACACTTTTGTCAGCGTGCCATGGGAAACCAATGCCGCGGTTTCGAATCGCGTCACGGCATGTAGAACATGGGGAAGGGACCGAACCGCGCTCATGAACGCGGTGTCGAGATCCATACTTTGGTCAAGTGAATGTTTCTCCCAATAGTTACGGCCGTGGATTTGAATATGTCCCGTGTAGAAGCTGACGGCAGTATGGATCATGTAATCATGCGAGCCGAACTGCACGGAAGACATCCCAACGGCGAGGAAAACGGCAAAAAAGACGGAAGCACCGGCTATGAGCGTGCGTTTTTTATTCCGCCAGAGATTTCGCCAAGCCATCCGGAGAAAAAACACGACGGACGAGCGAAATATGTTGATCGACGATGATCGTGCTTGCATGATGTGCTGAGTTGATAGGTGATCGCTAGTGTGCCGTCTCGGAAATACCTTGAATAAGTCCCGATCAGTGAAAAGGCGAATTTGAATGATTTTCAAGCAAAACCACAAGAAAAATATTCGACG
>JAGVPT010000128.1 GCA_020052095.1 Bacteroidota bacterium
AATTATTCTAAGTACCCTCGAAAAACAAGATCAACGTTTTTGTCTGAATCGCGCGCTATCACAAAAAGACTTTTTTCAAAAGCCTTCATTCCGTGAATTCTAATATTCGAACTTGAGAACCTGTATAGGTATTCAATTTTAAGATAGTCCGGTGAGTAGTTCGGAGTGCTTGGCGGATCATGGCATGATCGTCGTACCCGGTGGTTTGTCCCGGGTACATAGTCCTCTGATCTTGGTATTCCTCCAAGACTCCTTCTCGTCCCCCCAGTTCGCACATTGCTGTTCACTGATTACTGTTTACTGATTACTCTTTTCTCTTCTCTCTTATTTCTTTACCCCGCCCCCATAATATATCCGATGGGAGAACATCCTCTCCATCTAACAATCTCATCCCGAATTCTTGTCCCAGCCGGTTCGCAAATTTGTCCCTATCATCGATATCTCCACCGACGAAAAAGCGTGGTTCGCTCCACTCAATAAAATCACCGAAAGAGCGGGCCACCGCTTTTGAATTGAAGACGTATGTTAAATATGCCGATCCGAAGAAATGCTGCATTTTGTCTTTGTCGTTCTTTCGTCCACCGAGACTGTCGGGCAAAATCCGGCGCGGTAGATGCGCATAGCGCGCCCTATATGCATTGTCGGATTCCAAGGTGAGTGGCAAGTAGATTGTGCCAAAAATGGCTGTACGGACCCCCAGCCGAGAATGGTCGAAAGTCGCAAGCGCCGCGATGAGGAGCGCGAGGCTGATGTCCTCATCCGCGATATCCATTGCACGCATGAAGATCATGTTTACGGCGATCGTATCGCCGGCAATTCTACGAAGCTGAAGAAAGCGCGGATCGCGGATGTATCGTTTAAGTGCACTCTCGCCTCTGAAAACCTCCGGAAGAAAGTACGAGAAGTCGACGAGGGATGAGTCATCAACGGAGTAGTTCCAAACATTCGAGGAGTCGTCCGCTGTGGGATTTTCCGTGCTATCCGGAATGATTGCCACCGAAGCGTTTTGTTGCTGAGCAGGGGATTGTGAGTGAAGTGGAAGGAAATGAGCCGTCAGAAGGGCAACCCACAGTATTGCGCGGCGATTTCTCATTACACTTGTATCACACCGGGATTGAATTGCGGCGTGTGCGGATTGTTCGCAGCCATCGCGATGCCGCGAGAAATGATCCTGCGGGTGTCGAGAGGGTCGATGACGTCATCCACCCAGAGCCGCGACGCCGCATACACGGGGTCAAGCTCCTGCTCGTAGCGAGCCTGGACTTCATTTAGGAGTGATTGCTGTTGCTCTGCCGAAATATGAGTGCCCCCTTTTTCCATCGCCTGTACTTTTATGGCCAGCAGTGTCTCACTCGCCTGTTTCCCCCCCATCACGGCGATCTGTGCCGTGTGCCAGGCGAAGATCAACCGCGGGTCGTACGCCTTGCCGCACATCGCGTAATTTCCGGCCCCGTAGCTATTGCCGACGATGAACGTGAATTTCGGTACGATGGAATTCGCGACGGCGTTCACCATCTTTGCTCCGTCCTTGATGATGCCCCCCTGTTCAGCTCGACTTCCAACCATAAACCCTGTAACGTCTTGAAAAAAAACCAACGGGATTTTTTTCTGATTGCAATTCATGATGAATCGTGTTGCCTTGTCGGCGCTATCGCTGTAGATAACCCCGCCTACCTGCATCTCACCCTTCGCGGTTTTCACGATTGCGCGTTGGTTTGCCACAACACCGATCGCCCATCCATCGACCCGCGCATAGCCCGTGATGATCGATTTTCCATATCCCGCCTTGTATTCATCCAGTTCGCTGCTGTCCAGGATGCGAGCAAGTACTTGGTACGTATCGTACGGCTTTGTCCGCTCGGCGGGAAGAATCCCATAAATTTCTTTGGGCTCGAACTTTGGCGCGGAAGGTTTTGCGCGATCGAAGATCGCCTGCGGTGCATGACCGAGCTTGCCGATGATGCTCCGGATCTTCATCAGGCACTCGTCATCATTTTTCATTTTATGATCTGTCACTCCGCTGATCTCGCAATGCACGGTCGCGCCGCCGAGCGATTCGTTGTCGATTTCCTCCCCGATCGCCGCCTTTACCAGATGCGAACCCGCCAAAAATACACTCCCTGTCTTATCGACAATCATCGCCTCGTCGCTCATAATCGGAAGATACGCGCCTCCTGCGACACACGGTCCCATGATGGCAGCTATCTGCGTAATCCCCATCGCAGACATCACGGCGTTGTTCCGAAAAATTCTGCCGAAATGCTCTTTGTCCGGAAAGATTTCCGATTGAAGGGGAAGAAATACACCTGCGGAATCGACGAGATAGATTATCGGCAGGCGATTCTCGATGGATATCTCCTGCGCGCGAAGATTCTTTTTGCACGATATCGGGAACCACGCCCCCGCTTTCACCGTGGCATCGTTCGCGACGATGACAACGTCGCGGCCGCTGACCGTACCGATTCCGCACACCACTCCGGCGGAAGGTGCACCGCCATATTCTTCGTACATGCCGTACGCAGTGAAGATTCCGATTTCCAAAAATTTCGACTTGGCGTCGATCAACTTCTCGATGCGTTCGCGTGCCGTGAGCTTATTCCGTTTATGGTGCTTGGAGATCGCGTCTGTTCCACCGCCGAGTTTCACCTGTGTCGCCTTCTCTCCAAACAACCGCAATATTGCACGCGACGATTCATCGTTTAGCTTGAAAGCGTCGGCGTGTTTTATTTCAGAACCGATAACTGACATTGCATCAATAGTTTAGAGTTTTGCTCTTGTGAAGTGCCGATTGCCTCATCACAATCTTGTAGATTAATTGCGCGACTTCGTTATTTTCCGGATCCAATAAAGACAATTGCGCGGCATACTCAAGCGCCTGTTCGTTTCTTCCTGAATAATACAAAGCTTTAGCAATCTTCGCAAACAGGAGTTCGAAGGAGAAATGCAGATCGGATGCATGTGTTTTCCTCAGCTCGGCAGAACGAAGATATTCCCGTGCCGCCTCCTCATACTTCTGATTCTCGAAATAAATATCGCCCAGAATAATGTGGTATCTATCCACCGTGTCAGCGGTCAGCGCAATGCATCGAAGGAGAAGATTTTCACTCTCCTGGGAGTTGTTGCGAGTCAACATACTGGCCGCCGGCCGATCGTACGAAAACTTCAACCACGCAAATTTTGCCAGAAGAGGCGGGTTTTTTGGTTGAAGGGCGACGAGCGCTTTCCAGTAGGCGAGGGATTCTTCGAAGCGCCCTAGCTGCTCGGTGAGTTCAGCCAGAGTTAAGAGAACCACCAGGTCGCCTGAGTGCTTTTTGTTGTACTCCGACAAGAGTGAATAGGCATAGGATGCATTCCCCCACCACGGTGATGCCTGGAGCATTCCGATGCCGAGTTTCTCGGCATCCGTTAGTCCATGCTCCAACGCGTACGTCTGAAGCAACAGTCTCCCGGCGGAATATTTCGGACGCTCGTCGTAAGTGACAAATTCCGGAACCCCTTTATTGATAAAAAATGCGCGCGGTGAGGCATACTCAAGAGAGGGCAAGTCCTCGGTATTCAGCGAGCCGTAATCGGCATATTCCCTGCATTGCTCGTCCGAAAGATTTTGAATCGAGAGCAGCGTCGGCGCATCAACAATATGAACGCGCGCCAGGTCTTTTTTGATTCTTTCTTCCTGGAACTTCCCCCTCAACATCGGGAGGTCGAGCGCCAGCGGCTCATCAGATCCCATAAAGACGACATCGCTGGCAGCCGTTTGCCAAAGAGTTACGTTCGAAAAAGCGCCGCAAAATGTCCGGATAACAAGCTTCAGGATGTCATCATCGATTTCATAAATATGAAACCACTGCGTCATGATTCCCCCCTTCTTCAACTTGCTCTTGCAGGCGCGGAAAAACTCGCTCGTATAAAGATTCCCGATTCCGGCAATCCATGGATTCGACGGCTCGCTCACAATTACATCGTACTTCTTCTGCGTCAGATGGAGATATGCGAGCGCGTCTTCCGTTCGGACGGCCAGTCGCTTATCAAGCAGGGCGTTGTAATTGACGTCTGAAAACTGGTGCGCCGCCTCGACCACTTCGGGAGAAATTTCCACGCACTCGACGGAGTGTACCGGATGCGTGAGAATGCTCCCCACTGTCACGGCGCTTCCGAGGCCGATCACCAGAACGGTGTCTGCATTCGGGTGAAACATTGCAGGGAGTTGACCGAGGAGAACCTGCGTCGACAAGTCTCCGACTGACGAGGCATCCCCTTTCCCGTTGATAAGTAGAATCTTTTGCCTCACACCTCTCACCACTGCTTCGACGACACCGACTGTTGCAGTAGCGCCTTCTTTGTAATACAAATCCTTTTTGTCTCCTACATCAGAGACAAATTGCTCGAACGAACGGGGCGGCGGTTGTTTCTCGCTGACGTGCCTGAACACACCGGAGAGCATCACCAATTGATTCCAATCTGAGGCGACAGAAAAATAAAGCAGCACAATCCCCGCAGTCACTCCCACAGTGACCACCTTCGCTAAGGATTTTAACCGGGTATCGGCGAAGAGGATAGCCATTCCTGCGAGGAGGTTCAGAACGATTCCCGCCTCAAATGCATGTCGAATCCCGATTGAAGGAATCAGAATCAATCCCGCAATCAGCGAGCCGACAACTGTACCGAAGGTGTTGATCGAAAAAACGTTTCCGACGGAAGAACCGAGTTTTTCGATACTCTGCGTTGCTATGCGGCTGGCGATGGGCAGGGTCATTCCCATGAATATCGTCGGGATAATCATGATAAGGAAGCACAACGTGAATTCTATCGACAAAAAAATGGGATATGTGGCTTGGGTTTTCGACAGAAGCATCGACACATGCCAAAAAATGTAGGGGATCCGGCCGTAGAGGGGAAGAGACACAAGCAACCCGAATACCACTCCGAATTGACACAGCATGAGGAAAGGGAAGAGATTCCGGATCCGATGCAATTTCTTCGACACTATCCAACTTCCGATTGTGATTCCCGAAATGAATGCAATCAACATGAGAGAAAAGGACGATGTGGAGGAACCGAACACCGGGATCAGTAGTCGAACCCAGGAGACCTCGTAGATCATCGCCGCCATTCCTGAGATTCCGGCAACCCCAACTGCTATGACGATCTCACGTTTGGTAAAGATTCGCTTTATAGTAGTCCCTTCTACTTCGAGAGTATTGCCCATTTTTGTAATTTTACGCGAGAGCACAATTGCCGCATATCCTATGATAAGATTGGCAACAGCCGATGCGACCATAGTTGTGCTCAAACCAAAAATGCGGATGAAGAAAAATCCGCACAATATCGAACCGATCACGGCTCCTAAGCTGTTGAGGAAATAGAGCACCGCTACGTTTCTTCCGGATTCTTCGACCGACGCAGAGATAGTTTTTACCAGAATTGGAAGTGTACCGCCCATCAAAATCGTTGGCGGCAGGAGTGTGATCATGCTTGCGAAGAGCTTCAGCAGAAGCACAACTGCACCGTCGCTCGGAAGTGCAAGAGAGGTTACTGCCTGGAAAAATGTATCCTTCACTAAAGAAATAATCCACGGGTATAAAAGGCAATAAACGCCAATGCACAATTCGAGGATTCCATATAAAGCTAGAGGACGAGAGAGCTTATCAGCTCGCCTTCCCCACATTGCAGAACCAAGCGCCAATCCTCCCATGAACGCCGTCAGCACAACTGTCTGCGCGTATGTTGTGTTCCCCAGAAAGAGAGAGAGATACTTGAACCAAAGAATTTGATATATCAATCCCGTCGCGCCGGATATAATAAAAAGGATGGCGATCAACGTGTGCAGAGTCTGTTTGGACATTGTGTCTATGTGCGAAGGGTGAGGGGACGGATGATGTAATTCGATTGACAGACTACTAAATTGAGACATCTGAAAAATTCTTGAGTTAGTCATGGTAAGCGAAGGCGAACCATGATTTCACTCTAAATTTCACACTTCGACTACGCTCAGTGTGAATTTTGTCGGCTTAAAAACAATTTTTCAGATGTCTCAAATTACAGGATTGCAAGATTACAAAATTGATTTGTAGAAAAGATTCTTCAATATAATTGACTGATTCATTAGTCATTGCTCATTCTTGATTACTCATTGTTCATTGATCAACGCTCTCGCTATCACCATTTTCTGCACTTCCGAGGTTCCTTCGCCGATGGTGAGTAGTTTAACATCGCGATAGAATTTTTCTACGGGGTACTCTTTGATAAAACCGTACCCACCATGAATTTGTACGGCTTCGTTCGCGGCGCGAGTGGCAACTTCACTCGCAAAATATTTCGCCTGGGCTGCTTCAAGGGTGTAATTCTCTCCCTGCATTTTTAGCAACGCCGCCTTGCGGGTCAAGAGACGCGCAGCTTCAATCTCCATCGCCATATCCGCCAATTTGAATTGGATGGCTTGAAAGTCACTCAGCGGTTTTCCAAATTGGTGCCGATCTTTTGCATACTTGACGCTCGCATCCAGCGCCCCCTGCGCTAGGCCGACGGAAAGCGCCGCAATGCCGATACGGCCACCATCAAGAATCTGCAAGGCTTGCTTGAAACCGTCCCCCTCCTTGCCGATGAGGTTTCCTCCGGGCACTCGCACTGAATCGAATGAGAGTGATGCCGTGTCGCTCGCTCGCATTCCTAATTTGTTTTCTTTTTTGCCGACGGAGAATCCGGGCATCCCTTTTTCCAGAATGAACGCCGAGACGCCGTGGCGCTTGGACTTGTCGGTCACAGCAAGCACTACGAAGGTAGCGCCGACGGATCCGTGCGTGATGAACGTCTTGCCCCCATTCATCACCCAATCGTTTCCTTCCTTTACCGCCGTTGTCTTCATTCCTCCTGCATCGCTCCCTGAAGATGATTCCGTCAATCCCCAGCCACCGAGCTTTTTGCCGGAACATAAGTCGGGAAGGTATTTTTTCTTTTGCTCTTCGCTGCCGAAATTGAAAATGTGCGACGTGCACAACCCGTTGTGTGCGCAGACGATGAGTCCGACGGAAGGATCAACTTTGGAAATTTCTTCGACAAGGATTGTGAAATCGAGCACTGAGAGTCCGGCGCCGTTGTATTCCTCGGGGAACGTCGCACCGAGAAAGCCTAGCTCCGCCAGCTTCGCAGAGATCTCAAATGGAAACTCCTGCGACTCATCATACTTCATAACACGCGGACGGAGTTCTTTTTCCGCAAAGTCGCGGGCAAGTTGCTGAATCATGAGCATGCTTTCCGTCGGTTGGAAATTGAAACCGGTTTCTTCCATAAATTTTTCCTGATTGGTGTTGCAGTAAATCGAAGCGATATCTGGTAATCTGTTCTACAGGGTATTAAGCAATTCCTTTGCAACTTGGTACGGTGTTCGCTGGAAATTCATCACCGCGTCAATTTCGCGGAGCAATTGCTGCGAGCGCTCAGCGCTCCAAAACTCTATCTTCAACTGATCTTGCACAATTTCTTCAATGCGGTCTTTCATTCGCTTCCGGCGGCGTATCATCAGAGAACCGGTTTGTTGGAGGTGCAAACGATGTCTCGCAATCAAATCGCCGATTTCCTGGATTCCTTTTCCTTCGGTCGCGACAGTTTTTAGTACGTCCGGCATCCATGAAATCGCATCGTGGGGACGGAACCCGAGAATCATTTTGATCGACATGACCGCTTGATCGGCGCCCGGTCTGTCTGCCTTGTTGAGGACAAAGAAGTCGGCAATTTCCATCAAACCGGCCTTCATCGCCTGGATGCCATCGCCAGATTCGGGAACGAGGACGACAACGGTCGTATCCGCCGCACCGGCGATGTCGAGCTCAGATTGTCCGACGCCGACAGTTTCGAGCAGGATAATATCCATTCCGCCGGCATCGAGGACGTCCGCAGCCTCGCGAGTCTTTTTGCTTAAGCCGCCAAGACTCCCACGTGACGCCATACTGCGGATGAAAACGCCGCTGTCGAGCTCGACATCCGTCATGCGGACACGATCACCAAGGAGTGCACCCCCGGTGAACGGACTCGTCGGATCGACTGCGATAATACCGATCCGAATATTCTGCTTCCGGTACCATTGTGCAAGTTTGTTTGTCAACGTGCTTTTCCCTGCGCCCGGCGGTCCGGTAATACCAATGCGATACGCTTTCCCGGTATGCGGATAAATTGCAGAGAGAATTTCATCAGCGCCCGAGCTGCCATTCTCGATCAGCGAGATGGCCCGCGCTACTGTTCGCCTGTCGCCTCGTAGAAGATGTTCTACAGATATTAGTGCCGCCATTGTCACATTAAAAATGAAAAAGGAAAAATAAAAATGAAAGAATACAGTATCCTAATCTTGAAATAGTTCTAGTGCTTGATTTGTGATTTTGATTTTTGAATAAAGAATTCCACCGTCCTCCTCAACCCTTCTTCGAGCGACACCGTCGGGCTCCAGCCGAGTATTTTCTTTGCCTTCGTGTGATCGATAACGCTTCGAAGCTGTTCACCTATTTTTGCCGGGCCATGTTTCTCCGCGTGCCGCGAGGCGGTATATTTCTTAATGATCGTGTACACCGTGTTAACGTCGTTCTCACGTCCGGTCCCAATATTAAAGGTGTCGGAAGAAGCGTACGACAGCGCGCGAATATTTGCCTGCACAACATCGTCGACATAAACGTAGTCGCGCGTTTGTTTGCCATCGCCGTTGATGATCGGCTGCTGGTCTTCCAGCATTTTGCTTGCGAAGATTGCCACCACGCCCGCCTCGCCGTGCGGGTTTTGCCGTGGTCCGTAGACGTTTGCGTATCGGAGTATCACATGCTGAATCGCGTGCACAGCTTGATAATAAAAGAGATATTTTTCTGTCGCCAGTTTCGTGATCCCGTATGGCGATAACGGGCGAAGCGGATGCTGCTCATCGGCAGGAAAATAATCCTGCTCCCCATAAATTGCTCCCCCCGTCGACGCAAATATTACCTTTTTTACACCATACCGGACCCCAAATTCAAGCGTGTTGAGCATCCCGAGAATATTCACCGAGGCATCGTACCGTGGATCGGCAACTGATCTCCGCACGTCCATTTGAGCGGCATGGTGATTAATCACTTGAATCTTGTGGTCCTTGAAGATTGTTTCAAGATCCGGGCTTTGGATGTCGAGCTCATAAAATTTTGCTTTCGGATTGACGTTTTCGATTGCGCCGGAGGACAGGTCGTCCACAATTATAACAGAATGACCGGCCGCAATGTACGCATCAGCAATATTCGATCCGATGAAGCCGGCACCGCCCGTTACAAGAACATTCATTGTGAGTTCTGCAGATAATTGTTATGAGTGAGTGGGCTTTATGCGGTCGTTGGTTTCAAGCCTTTGATACCGATATCGCTTCGGTAATACGCGCCGTCGAACGTAATTTTTTTTACGGCAGTGTATGCCGCAGCGATCGTGCCTTCGAGGTCGTGTCCATAACCGATTGCCGTCACGCCAAGCACTCGTCCGCCCGAAGAAACGGTCTTTCCGTTTTCCTTTTTTGTCCCGGCGTGGAATACGACAACGCCGTCATCCGATAGGACGGCATCGAGGCCCTCGATCGGTTTTCCGGTTTCGTATCCATCGGGATAGCCGCGCGACGCCATCACGACACAGACCGCACTCGCTTCATGAAATCGAAGGTCAATCGTGCGAAGAGAGTTCGACGCGCACGCGGATAGTATATCAAATAAATCGCCGTCAATCAACGGGAGAACGACCTGGGCTTCAGGGTCACCAAGGCGGCAATTGAATTCGACGACCTTCGGTCCTTCCTTCGTCATCATCAGGCCGACATACAGACAGCCTTTGTAAGACTTCCCCTCTGCGCGCATCCCGTTTAACGTCGGCACCACGATCTCTTTTTCAATGCGTTTGAGCAGAGCGCTGCTGACTACAGGAGCCGGAGCGTACGCTCCCATTCCCCCGGTGTTCTTCCCCTTATCGCCGTCCAATATTTGCTTGTGGTCCTGCGCCGGTTGAAGTAGTTTGTAGTGCGTTCCGTCGCTCAGCACAAAGATGGACGCTTCTTCCCCCTTCATGAATTCTTCAACAACGATAATGTTGCCGGCTTCACCGAACATATCCTTTTCAAAGCATTCACGCAGCACCGTCAACGCCTCGCCGGTGGACTGACACACCACGGCGCCTTTACCCGCGGCGAGACCATCGGCTTTGAGAACAATCGGCGCAGCGTTTGCAGTCAGGTGCTGTTGTGCTTTGGAATATTCAGCGCGACTAAATGTTGCGTACGCGGCCGTCGGAATCCGATGCCGCTTCATGAAGTCCTTGGCGAAAACTTTGCTCCCTTCGAGTTGCGCTGCGTATTTTCCCGGACCGAAAATGCGCATGCCGTGCTTCTCGAAAAGATCGACGATTCCTTTCACTAGAGGAACTTCCGGACCGGTGACGGTGAGATCGATCCTTTTCTTTTTCGCAAACTGAAGCAGCCCGTCAATATCGTCAATATTCAACGGCACGAGTTCGGCAATTTCGGCTATACCGGCATTCCCCGGCGCGCAGTAGATCTTGCTCACTTTCGGGCTTTGTTTCAGTTTCCAGGCGAACGCATGCTCGCGGCCGCCGGAACCGATGATGAGAACGTTCATTGCTTAGTCGGTCAATGCGGAGAGTGTTTTGGCGGCTTCGCCTGCCAGTGTGATGCGATTGTATTTATCAACGATCTCCTGTTTGGGACCGCGCAACTGTCGCCGTTCATACTGTTCATGTAGTCTGATAATGGCCTCGGCAATTTTCGGAACATCGCGCGGGCCGACGCAAACGCCCCCCGCTTCTTCGATGGTCGAGCGCATCATTCCTTCCGGAACACACCCGAGAATTTTTTTCTTTGCGCCAATATATTCAAAAATCTTTCCGGGCGAACTTTTGTCGTCTCCCATCATCACCCAAAGGACGTCCGACGCGAGCAGATAGTGGACACATTCGACATGATCCAGATACCCCCGAATATTCACCGAATTTTGGAGTCCTAGTCGATTCACGATTTTGAGATGTTCGTCGCGAAATGCCCCGATGAAACATGCTTCAATGCGCCCGCGGAGTTTTGCGTTGTTTTTGTGAACAAGATGCAACGCCTCCAGAAAATATTCCGGCGTCCGGTCTTCGTAAAACACCCCAGAATATGTGATGCGCATTTTGTCGATCCGGGGCAGCTTCACCCCCGATGCGACTTTCATGTCCTCGGGATCGAAGCCCTGCGAGATGATCTGGACATCGTTGTAGGTCAGAAATTTGTACCGGCGGAGAAGAAGTTCCTTTGTGCGGCGGCTTGTAACGATTACTGCGTCGGCTGAACGCAACACGCCTTTTTCCAAGCGGTAGTTCGCATATTTATGAAGTGGCGTCGGATAGAATTTGAACGGATAGTCGAGCCACGAATCGCGGTAGTCAATCATCAATGGGAGCCGAAATTTCTCTTTCAACGCCTTGCCGATAAGAAAGTCGGTCTGCGGTGGGGCTGTGGCGAAAATGGCGTCGAATTTGTGCTTCTGCAGCAATGCGGACGCGGCTTTCAATGCAGGTCCCTTCCATCCGAACTTATTGTCGGGAACGAAAATCGAATCGCTGATCCGGCTCAACAATTTGCGCGTCCGTTCTGTCGGCATTTTGACAACTTCTTGCTTTTGGAACAGGCGATTTGGGTCAAAGGAGCCCGTGCGAACAATTTCAACTCCAAGCGGGACAATTTCTTTCAAGAGCGATTCGTCTTTTGCAAAATATCCGGTCGATCTCACGGTCAGGACGGTCGGCATCCACTGAAACTGGGGGAAATATTTTACAAATTTAAGAGTGCGTTGGACGCCACTCAGGCCCATCGGAGGAAAGTAATACGCGATCACAAGGACTTTTCGCATGGACTGTAATTCTATTGCAATGATCAGTGAACTGCTGTGAAACGCTTACACCACGATTAATTCCTTCGACGACTTCGTCAAAACACGGCACGTCTCATCCTGAATCACGATATCGTCTTCGATTCGTACGCCGAATTCTCTGGGAACATAGATTCCAGGTTCAATGGTAATAACATTTCCGGTATGCAGCGTGTGCGTGCTTTGTGTAGACACGCGCGGGTATTCGTGGATCTGCAGACCGATGCCATGACCCAATCCATGCCCGAAATAGCCGCCATACCCCTTCGAACGAATATGGCTCCGCGCCACGCCGTCCAACTTCTTTGCCGAGAGTCCACTGTGTGCCGCCTCAATTGCCAATCGTTGAGCATCGAAGACAATCTGGTATACTTTTTTTGCTTGAGCGGACGGATTCCCGACGGCGATCGTGCGCGTCAAATCGCTGCAGTAGCCTTTATAGAAACACCCCAGATCCAGTGTCACCATGTCTCCCCGTTTGATCTTTTTTGACGATGGCCTTCCGTGGGGAAGTGAGCCACGCACGCCGCTCACAACAATTGGTTCAAACGAATCTTTCTCGGCCCCGTGGCTCTTGTGGAGGTATGAAACCTCTGCCGAAATATCAAGTTCGGAAATCTCTGGCTTAACAATCGCAAGGAGCTCTGAGAAAACGTTATCGGTGATATCAATTGCCTTCTTAATCAAAGCGATCTCATCCTTCTTCTTTATTGAGGAGAGAGACTCGACGATATCTGAAGTCGGAACGAACCGAATGGCGCTGAAGCTTTTCCGATGCTCTTGGTATTGAAAGAACGTCAGGAACTCCTTTTCGAATCCAACCCGATGGCAACCCCGCAGAAGCTTCTTTTCCGCGGCCATCTCCACAAGGCTCCCGCGTGTAATGTACGAGCGAGAGCACGCAATTTCCGTCTGAATCTGTTCCTTGTAGCGAAAATCCGTCACAAAAAAGACTCTAGCGTGAGTGATAACGCAGAGCCCATTCGAGCCAGAGAATCCGGTGAGGTATCGAAGATGGGGGAGAAACGAAGTGACGAACGCGTCGAGATGTTTTTTCTCCAACGCAGCGCGAAGCAGGCGGACTCTCTCTTTGTAATCGAACATCAATGAAGTTCGTCAGATGTGATAATTCGGAGCTTCTTTGGTTATGTGAATATCGTGCGGATGACTTTCACGCAAACCGGCATCACTCATTCGGACAAACTGCGCTTTCTTCTGCATTACCACGATCGACGCGGCGCCGCAGTACCCCATCGCGGCCCGCAGGCCTCCCACCATTTGGTACACCGTCGCGCTCAGTTCTCCTTTGAACGGAACGCGTCCCTCTATCCCTTCGGGTACAAGCTTCTGCAAATCGTCCTCGACATCCTGAAAATATCTATCCCTGCTTCCCACTTTCATCGCGCTGAGAGATCCCATTCCGCGATAGACCTTGTACGTGCGACCTTCATACAAAATTTTCTCGCCCGGACTCTCTTGCAACCCCGCGAAGAGTCCGCCGATCATCACGGAGTCGGCTCCCGCGGCAATTGCTTTGGCGATATCACCCGTCTGTTTGATCCCTCCGTCTGCGATAACAGGAACGTTGTATTTTTTCGCAACTGCCGAGCACTCCATAATAGCGGTAACCTGTGGAACCCCGACGCCGGCCACGATACGAGTCGTACAAATCGAGCCGGGGCCGATACCTACCTTCACTCCGTCGGCTCCCGCTTTGATAATGTCGCGTGCGGCCTCAGCCGTGCCGACATTGCCCGCAATGATCTCTGCGGCGGAGAATTTTTTCTTTACACGTCGTATCATCTCGAGCACGCCGTCCGAATGTCCGTGCGCAGTATCGATGACGACAACATCGACACCGGCTTTCAACAGTGCCTCAACACGCTCGATCGTATCGGCGGTAACGCCGACTGCAGCACCCACCCGCAAGCGTCCATGCCGATCTTTGCAGGCACTGGGAAACCGCTTCTTTTTTTGAATATCCTTAAATGTGATAAGGCCGCGCAATTTTCCGCCTTTGTCGACAACAGGGAGCTTCTCGATCTTATGGCGTTGCAGAATAACTTCTGCTTCATCGAGCGTGGTGCCGACAGGCGCCGTGACGAGATTTGTCGACGTCATCACGTCGGCAACTTTCAAGCTTCTGTTGGGCTGAAAACGCAGATCACGGTTGGTGAGAATACCGACAAGTTTCTCATCCTGCACGATCGGAATTCCCGAAATGCTGAACTTCGCCATCAGGTCAAGGACATCGCCGACGGTCTTATCGGCGGTGAGCGTAATCGGATTGAGAATCATCCCGCTTTCAGACCGCTTCACCTTGTCTACTTCTTCCGCCTGTTTCGCGATCGACATATTCTTATGGATGATGCCAATGCCTCCTTCGCGCGCTATCCCAACCGCCATCTCCGCCTCGGTGACAGTGTCCATGGCCGCGGAGATGAGGGGAATGTTGAGCGTAATGTTGCGCGTGAGCCGAGTCGTCACATCGACGTCGCGCGGAAGCACGGACGATTTGCCCGGAACCAGCAAAACGTCATCGTATGTGATCGCATCACCGAGGATTTTTTTTGATTTCATATCTCGCCTTTACGTATACTTCCACCGATATAAACAGCGAAGGATGCATAGTGCATCCTTCAGAGGTACATCTCCGGGACTGTGTGATGTCCCTCAATTGAATGCCGCTATGCCGGTAATGTCTTCACCGATAATAAGCGTATGCATTTCGTGCGTTCCTTCGTACGTTTTCACCGATTCAAGATTTGCTGCGTGACGCATCACCGGATACTCGTCGAGAATTCCATTAGCACCTAGGATCTCGCGCGCCGTTCGCGCAATTTCGAGCGCATGATAGACGTTGTTGCGTTTGGCCATACAGATCTGTGTGAATTTCGCCCTGTCTTGGTCTTTCAATCGTCCCAATTGAAGGCAAAGCAATTGCCCTTTGGTAATCTCGGTCACCATATAAACGAGTTTTTCCTGTGTCATCTGGAATGACGCTATCGGCTTGTCAAACTGAACACGCGAAAGAGAGTACTGAAGGGCGGCATCGTAGCATGCCATCGCTGCTCCAAGTGCGCCCCACGCGATTCCGTACCGCGCCTGACTGAGGCACATCAACGGAGATTTTAGCCCCCCAGTTTTCGGTAAAAGATTTTTCCCGGGAATGAGGCAATCCTGGAAAACGAGTTCGGAGGTCACGGAAGCTCGCAAGGAATGCTTTCCGTGCATTTCAGGCGCTTCGTACCCCTTTGTCCCCTTTTCAACGAGAAAACCTTTGATCTCCCCATCGAGCTTCGCCCACACAACTGCAACATCTGCGATAGTTCCGTTTGTGATCCACATTTTTGCGCCGTTGAGAACGTAGCCCCCGCTTTTCTTTTCTGCGTGCGTGATCATCCCACCGGGATTCGAACCAAAGTCCGGCTCCGTCAACCCGAAGCAGCCAATTTTCTCTCCTGTAGCGAGCTTGGGGAGCCAGTAATCCTTCTGTTCTTCTGAGCCGAAGGCGAAAACCGGAAACATCACCAACCCGCTTTGCACCGAGGCAAAGCTGCGAATTCCGCTGTCCCCTCGTTCCAATTCCTGCATCATTAACCCGTATGCGACATTGTTCAGCTCGGCACAGCCATACTTTGCAGGAAGTGTGGCGCCGAAAAGACCAAGCTCGGCCATTTGCTTTATAAGATGAGCCGGAAATGTTCCGGCCCGATTGTGTTTTTCAATGACCGGCAATACGTTGTCGTCAACAAATTCGCGCACTGTATTTCGCACAAGAATTTCATCTTCACTGAGCAGCGCATCGATATTATAATAGTCAACGCCCTGAAATTTCGGCATTTGGTATGTCCTTTAAAGAAACATGCGGAGGAAAAGAGCTCAACGTCGTCAAAATTTTCTCAAAATTACCAAAAAATGCGACGAAAGTCAATGAATGAGTCTGAAGAAGAAAAAGTTGCGGACGGCTGATGGTGTGAGAATCGTCTGGCGACAGAAAAGAGGAAGCCAGCGCTTTACTCAAACAGTTCGAGAGTAACGCTCTGGCTTTAGAGGGTGAGAATTGAGGGTATGAGTCTTTATGTTATTCCAGCGCACTGAATTTATTTGGTGACGCCTCGAGAAGCGCTTGACAGAATTTCGAAACTTTATCGCTGCCGTCATAGAGGGCAGCCTCTTCTAGAGCCGCACGTGCAGTCCCGTTATCAAAACTCACCAACGCGAGGGCAGCGGCCATGCGCATACTTTCTGCTTTGTCGGTCTTTAATAGCTGAATTAAAGGCTCAACGGCGCCTTTTAGTTGGTATTCGGCGACATACGTTGCAGCACTCTGGCGAATGCCCAGATTGTCAGAACTGAGAGCTACGATGTAGTTTGCTTCAGCCTTTTTCCAATCAATAGACGGGTTTTTGGAGATTACAGGCTGCGATGCGACGGCCGAAGTGAACGCAATAACAGTTGCGGCAACAACTGCTACAAAACCATTTGTTGTAAGACCCTTCTTCATACCATACCTCCTCATTTAGATGTTTTTTTGAATTCGGCTCTGTAGAGTATTCGAAAGAAGGGAGAGAAAGTTGCAGCGTGGGAGACTATTTTTTCCCCAAGCAGAAAGGCTAGTTGCGTGCGGGGGTTTTAATCCGGTATTTTTTCACTTTCAAGTAAAGCGTTTTCGGCGTTATACCAAGCAGCTCAGATGTCTTTGACCGGTTGTAGTTATTTTGACGGAGCGCCCGTTCGATATGAATTTTTTCCATCTCTTCGAGGGAAATAATATCTGCCCCTTCGGGCGCGAGCGGCGCCGGCTTCGCCTTTTGCATCTCCGCGGACGCGGTGAGAGTGATGTCTTTTGCCGTAATCAAATCGTCGTGCGACAGAATCACGGCTCCTTCAATAACATGTTCTAATTCCCGCACGTTGCCCGGCCAGTCATACTGCATCATCACATGCAACGCCTCGTCGCTCAATCGCTTCAGAGCCTTGCCTTTCATTTTCTTCTTCAGAAAATATTCGATGAGCAGGGGAAGGTCTTCCTTCCTCTCCTTCAGCGGCGGGATGCGGATTGTCACAACGTTTAAGCGATACAATAAATCCTCGCGGAATCTCCCCGCTTCGACTTCTTTTTGAAGGTCTTTGTTTGTGGCGGAGACGATGCGCACATCGACCTTCATCGCATTTGTCCCCCCGACACGACGAAACTCCCCTGTTTCAAGAAATCGAAGAAGCTTCGGTTGAACCATTGGGCTAATGTCACCGACTTCATCGAGGAACAACGATCCGCCGTTTGCCACTTCGACAAGGCCTTGTTTCATTGCATACGCGTCCGTAAAAGCGCCTTTCTCATGTCCGAATAGTTCACTTTCCAACAATGCATCGGGAATAGATGCACAATTGACAATGACAAACGGACGATTTTTTCTTGGGCTTGCATTATGGATGAGATGCGCGACCAATTCTTTGCCCGTGCCGCTCGGGCCCTGGATTTGAACTATGGCGGTGCTGTCTGCAATTTTCTGTGCGGTGCGGATAAGTGAGACGATCGCCGGACTCGTTCCCACAAATTCTCGGGCCAGTCCTTGCCGGTTTAGCTCGTACTCCATCAGTTTGTTGTCAATCGTCAGGCGGCGCAACTCTAACGCACGGTCAATGGTGGCGAGAAGTTCTTCGCGCACATACGGTTTGCTAACAAAATCGTACGCGCCGAGTTTCATGGTCTCGATCGCTGTCTTTACGTCGGCGAAATTTGTGAGCATGATGACTATCGTCGTAGGGTGCTGTTCACGGATGTACTTGAGGACTTCAATGCCGCTTAGCCTCGGCATTTTTACATCGAGGAGGACGACATCGAATGGTTGGGATTGCAGAACGTTGATCGCTTCCGCCCCGTCGTAGGCTGTAGCCACTTCGTACTTATCCAATTCGGACAGTTCTTCTTTGAGAAGAAAGACGACGCTCTGTTCGTCATCGACTATGAGGATGTTGTAAGTGCGAGCCATGGTAATGCCCGTAGGAAAGATGAAGGCAGGGACGGCGGGAACTATTCGCTGGTAAGAACTCTTTCGATGGTCGTGAGAAGATCGACCAGATCGTACGGCTTGCTGACAAAATCTTCTGCACCCAATTTTTTGGACTCAATCGCATTCTTCAGGTCGGCGAAACCCGTTAACATAATCACCTTCGTAGCCGGGTAGCGTTCCTTAATGAAGCGCAGCACCTCAAATCCATCTACACGCGGCATTTTAATATCGAGCAGTACCAGATCGAACGCTTTACCTTGCAGAACAGATATTGCTTCATCGCCGTCACCCGCAGTCGCAACAACATACCCCTCGCTCTCAAGCTCGCTACTTAACACAGTTCGCAAAGCATCTTCATCATCCACCACAAGAATGCTATTTTTTTCAGCCATTGGTGCTCCTAATGATATACGCGCTTTTTTTTCGGCTGTAAATTATAGGCAATCGGATGATTAAAATCAACAGAAAATTTGAAAAAGTAGCCTTCTGTTGATAAAGTGTGAAAGTTGTGCTACCTTGTTCGCACTCAATGCATAAAGGGAAAGAATGAACGAGCCTCCCATCCACGTATTGCTTATCGACGACGACATTTCATACGCTAAGACGGCGCAGTCGCATCTCAAAAAATTCCAGGGGAACAATTTCAAGATAACGTGGGAGAAAACCGGCAAGAGCTGCGTTGAACGATTGACGAGCGACCCGACCATCGATGCCGTGCTCGTCGACTACTTCTTGCGGGAGATGACCGGTCTTGAAGTTGCAAAACAGATTCGCGACCTCAAAATTGATGTGCCAATAGTCTTTATCGCTGCGGATAAGGACTTTCAGCTTGCGGTCGAGGCAATGAAACTCGGGGTGGAGGATTTTCTGGTAAAAGATGAGATCGTCGAGTCGGTATTGCCGAGGACGATTCTCAATGTTCTCAACAGAGTGCAATTGAAAAGGAAAATAGCCCAAGTAGAGAAGAACAAGATTCTTGGAGAGAAACGGACGGAGGCCATCAAAGAACTAGTGGTCACGATATGTCATGAATTCAACAATCCACTCGCGGCAATCAAGATTAGCACCGACATCATATCGCGACAGAAGCTCAACGCAAGCGATCACGCTGCTATCCAGGAACTCGACAACAACATTCGCAGAATTGAGAAAGAGATTATCAAACTTCGCGACATCAACATGCCCGCATAGTCTTACGTTCTCCGGAATCTACGTCCATAATTGAGAAGGAGTACGTCATCTCGACCGAATTTTTGATCTTGGCGCTCACGGAGCAGTACTTCGCCATCGACAATTCAATGGCATGCGCCACATCTTTTTCCTTAATATTGTCCCCGGCAAAGCTATAGTCGATGTGAATTATCATGTAGACCTTGGGGAATTTCTTCGCACGCTCACCCGTAACTTTCATCTCAAACATTGAAAGCTGCACTCGTTTCTTATCTAATATCGAGACAACATCGCTTCCCGTACATGCGCCGAGAGCAATGAGAACCAATTCCACAGGAGAATTGTCAGCGGGTACATTTCCGTTATGCGATGAGTCGATTGTCGTCCAATGATTGGAGCCAGCCTTACCGACGAAGGAAAGTTGCCTGATATGCCGAATAATTGCTTCTCGCGATTCCATGGCACCATTGAGTTTAGTGGGACATCACCTCGCAGAAATCTGACGGGGATACAAGAACTTTCCTCTATACACTTAATTTCTTCCCCCGTCGCTGCATGGTTCTTGAAACTTCACCAATCTCATCGTATCTTCTACTATGAATGTTAAGGCGCATGCCAAAATAAATCTTGGGCTTCGCATTCTCCGCAAAAGAGGAGACGGCTTTCACGACATCGAGACAATATTCCACCGCATTAATCTTTTTGACGAACTGACCATCACGCCGTCGCAACACGCAATTTCGATTTCAAGCGACAATACACTGATTCCGACTGACGAAAACAACTTATGTTGGAAAGCGGTCGAGCTTCTCAGAGCAGAAGTCGGAATTGAACTGGGGGCATCAATTCATTTGAAGAAAAATATTCCCATTGGCGCGGGACTCGGCGGCGGGAGCAGTGATGCCGCGGCAGTGCTTAATTCACTCCCCAAGATGTGGGACGTTAACGTAGAACCTTCAACACTAGCGGCCACGGCGTTACAAATCGGATCCGACGTTCCATTTTTCCTCCATAACAGGAGCGCGTATGCCGACGGAAGGGGTGAGCGGCTGACTTTTGTAAAACTCTCAATTCCTTACTGGATTGTTCTGATCGCCCCAAACATTCATATCTCTACGGCATGGGCGTATCGAGAACTTTCAGCCCGAAAAAAACTCGATGTTCATGCAGAGAGATTGTACGACGGCGCGACGTGCAGGGTCGCCGGCATTGCTACGCTCATGACGAACGATTTCGAAGATGTTGTATTCGAGGCGTATCCAAAAATCGCTGACACAAAGAAGCGACTTCGAGCGTCCGGAGCTGCGCACGCCTTAATGTCGGGGAGCGGTTCCTCCGTCTACGGTTTGTTTGACGATGAAGCCGACGCACGACGTGCTATGGAAGTCTTTCGTTCGGACAATTTTGTCTCTCTCACTCAGCCTAATTTCATTCCCTCACTCTGATGCCTGTTCGCTCCCTAAGAATCTCAAATAGTTGCGCATCGTTCACCTTCGCCTTCTGCATATCGTGTCTTGTCTTCTTTCACCTTTCGTATTCTCAGGATTCAGCAGCAACGCCACTACTCTCTCCTCGGGATTCCACACGAGTGATAGGCAGTGCTCGTGATTCTATCCTGAGAGTGAAACCTATTCCGCTTGTCGGAGCCCTGGAGCCTTTTCACGATTCCAGCGATTTCATCTTGAGCTCGGAGATTCCGTGGATGGAATATCGCTACATCGGCGATTTGCTCTGGGCAAAACCGGGAATGTACATTCGTGACATGGGAAATCCCGGACAAAACAATCAGTTGACAATCGGTGGCGTTGATTGGCGCGGCATCGCTTTTCTTGTGGATGGAAGGAGCCAGGGCGACCCGATCACCGGCACTTACGATATGATTCTGTTTCCGACAGATTACATCGACAGGATAGAATTCATCAGCGGCCCCCGGGCAATGTTCTACGGTATGAATTCGACCGGCGGGTCGATCAATATCGTGACGAAGAGTCTCTATACCAACAAAGCGTACTCACGCCTCCGCTACAGCCAAGGGGTCGATGAATACGTCCAGACCGATGCAATGTTCAGCCAGAATATCTTTTCCCGGTTTAATTTCACGTTTGGACTTACACGTCAAACGATAGGTGCTCATCGGCTCGATCAGGAATACCGGTCACGTTTTTCGAATGCGGACCATGATGCATGGTCATTCAGAACAAAGATACGGTACAATATCTCCAATTCATTCAACCTCGTGTTCGCGCACCTCTTCCACCAAACACGAACAGGATTATATGGCGGCGTCGACTTTCTCCAGACACCCAGCGATCAACTCTTCAATAGCCTTGGCGCAACGGTTACGAATAACGACGCCTATGAGAAAATTTCAAATCATCACCTTGACCTCACTGCAGCAGTGCATTTTGCGGGAGATACGACACAGGTGACCACAGTGACGACGTTCTACTCAAATCAGTTGCGGGAATATCGCGACGAAGAGAGGATTTTTCAGACCTTTCCGACGAATGGAATCTTCCTTCAGGCAGACAATCGAAGCTCGAATGCGGGAATCCTTCTCAGGCATGTGTGGGAGAGCGGCGGGCAAAACCTCAACGCTTCTATCCAAGCAGAGGAATTTCAGGTTGAGTCGAGTCTCGAAGTTGGTGGGCACCGTGAGAACAAACTTAGCGCTAGCGTAAAAGAAGAAGTGCGTCTATTTTCGCCATTTACGTTCGCCTTGTTCGGGAGAATGGATCGTTATCGGTCGAAGGACATTGGGGGCCTCGGGACTGATATGCAGTTTGCGCTATTGCCGTCATTGACCATATTCGCCGGAATGTCGAACTCTCAGCGAACGCCAACGCTACAAGAGCTCTACTGGTCCGGCGATTCTACCCTATTGCCGACGTCTCGTTTATGGCTTGCCAATGAAAAACATACGGTGATCGAAGTCGGTATCCGTTTTTCTCTTTTTGATTTCCTCCACGGTTCTGCATCAATCACCCACAGACAAATCAAGAACCCCATTCTCATCGACACTGCGGGGGTACCCGGAAGTCAGATCGTGAAATATTCGCTTACATTTTCTCAATCCGACAGCCGCTCGTTCGATGGGGTGAATATTTCTCTTCGCTCTTCCTATAAAAATTTCTTTGCGCAGGGAAATGCGACGTATCTCAGGCAGCCGGGTTCACTTCACGGAAGCCAAAAGCTGACCCTTCTTCCGGAGTTCTATTTGGATGGCAGCGTTTATTACAAGGGTACACTCGCCGACGGAAATCTCGATCTCAAGGTGGGCTTTCGCGGACGATTTGTTTCGCAACAGACCGGCATGGCACCATTGGGCGAATCGGGATTATATGTTCCGTACGTCTTGCTGCAATCGTTCGGCCCGAGCGGCACGGCAGACTTCTTTCTGATCGCAAAGCTCAGCAACGCCTATTTGCATTTCATCTGGGAAAATCTCTCAGGGAATCAGTATATGTTGACTCCCCTCTATCCAATGTACGAGCGCAACGTTCGGTTCGGCGTTTCATGGGAATTCTGGAATTAGTGTTCGTCGAGACCGCAAAGGTAACAGAGAGCACATGTAACTAAAGGCTATGTCAAAAATGTCCTTGCGTTTGCCCTTCGACGCTCCCGACTTCGTCGGTCGACGACTCCCTACGGGTCTACCGACCCGTAGGGTCGTAGACGACTCGTCGAGGATTGCTCAGGGTGAACAAATTCCATGCTCATCCTGAGTAAGTGAGCGAAGCGAACGCATCGTCCACGACCCGATGGGTCGTAGACCCGTAGGGAAGGATGGATTGATCGAGTTTTTGAGATGCCTTCTAAATACTGCCTCTCGACCTGAAACTTTACAAAATCTCAAATAAGCAGAACATTCATCCCCGCAATTCCGCACAGAAATTTCCAAGACAAGAAAGCTCAGGGTCAAACAGATGACGACGAGACCGATAATTACAATATTCGGCAGCGCCCGGCCGGTCGAAGGCGATGAATCGTACGTGGAGGCATATGCGGTTGGAAAAGCATTGGCGTCGGCGGGCTTTGTGGTCTGCAACGGCGGCTACGCCGGAACGATGGAGGCCTCTGCACGAGGCGCAAAGGAATCCGGAGGAAAGACAATCGGCGTCGTAAGCGAGTTTTTTAGCGCGGAATCAAATCGCTGGATCGACAAAAAAATCGTCGTCAAGTCTCTGGTCGACAGACTGATGGAACTAATCTCTCTTGCAGATGGATACGTTGTACTAAAAGGGGGAACCGGCACGCTGCTCGAATTTGCAAGCGTCTGGGAATTCATGAACAAGAGCGTTATCGAAGAAAAACCAATTATCGTCTTCGGCAATTTCTGGGATCGAGTGATTCAGACACTGAACGAGGAGTTGTTGTTTGAAGGAAAAGAATCGTGCACAAAATATATTTCCACCGCCTCGTCGGCAGAAGAAGTGGTGAATGCGTTACGGCAACGATTGAAATGAATATTAGTTTGGATGTCAAAATAGGTCAGATGATCATGGTCGGCTTTCGCGGTTTGTTCGTGACGGATGATCATCCAATCGTTCGGGACCTTCAGGAATTTCATGTCGGGAGCATTGTTTTTTTTGCGTACGATGTTGCGAACAAGGTGCCGGTCTTTAACATCGAGAGCCCTGAGCAAGTGAGAAGGCTGACGCGTTCACTACAGGGATTTGCAGCATCACCGTTATTGATCTCCATCGACCAGGAAGGAGGCAAAGTCAATCGGCTGGTCCAGGAACAGGGATTTCCTCCCTCAGTTTCGGCAGCGTATCTCGGCTCCTTGAACGACTTGAACGCGACACGCCGTTATGCCGAGTTGACCGGTAAGACACTTTCGGAGATAGGGATCAATCTCAATTTAGCACCCGACGTCGACCTCAACATCAATCCGAAGAATCCGATTATTGCTCAGCGCGAGCGAAGCTACTCGTCCGATCCGACCATCGTGACGGCGCACGCGAAAGAAGTGATAAACGGACATCACAAATACGGGGTTCTCTGCACGCTGAAGCATTTTCCCGGGCACGGAAGCTCGTCGCACGACTCGCATCTTGGCTTTGTGGATGTTACGGCGTCCTGGAACGAACAAGAGTTGCAGCCATACACCAATATGATAAATGCCGGACTGTGCGACGCGGTGATGACGGCGCATATCTACAACGCAAATCTCGACTCCGATTTTCCCGCTACGCTTTCAAAACAGATCATCACAGGAATATTGCGCCAGCGGCTTCACTACGACGGCGTAATCATCTCAGACGATATGCAAATGAAAGCGATCAGCGAGTACTATGGATTGGAGACTGCAGTGAATCACGCGATTGATGCAGGCGTGGACATCATTTCCTTCGCAAACAATTCTGTGAACGATCCAGACATCGTCCCGAGGGTAACGAGGATCATCAAACATCTCGTTCACAGCGGGGAAGTCAGCGAAGCTCGCATTGACGAATCCTACGGGCGAATCCGGACGCTGAAGGCAAGGATGATCCATTGAATATCGTCCGTGAAAAATTCGATAGTGGCACGCATTCCCTTTTTTCAAGAAGATGTAGGACATCTTGCCTAATAAATCGTAGTTATTTGAAAAATTTTTCCAGGTCGATCACCAAGATGTCCTACATCTCTCTAAAACATACCACTACCAAAAATTCTCTTGCCATTAAGACGCTTCTCTCGTACCTTTGAAAGAGGATACGCTCGCCGGAGAACGCAAGGTTAACATTCCTTCTATCCTCTGAGGTTCTGTAAGACTGCTGTCAGTCTTCGCATACAACCCGCTGCAAGTATCGTTCAACGTCCCTCAGTTCCATGACACCGTGCGAGCCATACTTCGAATAATAATGAGCTATGGAGCACGACAATGAATCATGCAGAAATCAAAAACAAAGTAGAAAAAGTAACCGCCTCGGTGTTGAAAATTGACCCGAAGGAAATCACGCCTACCGCAAATTTTGCCTTCGACCTGGGCGCAGATTCGATGCAGACTGTTGAATTGATCGCTGCCTATGAAGAGGAGTTCAATATAGAAATGGACGAGACCAAAGCCCGTGAAGTGCAGACCGTTTCGGATGCAGTTGACTTCATCGCTGGATGTCTGAAATGACCGTTCACAACATCACGGAGGCTCTATGTCGGATCCTATCGCCCTTCCCGCGAAAAATCTAGAACACGTTTTTTACCCACAATCGATCGCCGTCGTAGGCGCAACACGAGTTGCCGGCACGGTACCGCACGACATTTTCGCGAATATTCTGAAAGATGATTTTCAGGGAATCATTTATCCCGTCAGTCCAAAGGAAAAGTCAATTGCGGGCGTCAAGGCATACAAGTATGTGCTCGACATCCCGGATCCCATCGACCTTGCCGTTCTCGTATTTCCCAGCAACGTATGCCATCTTGCGATGGAGCAATGCGGCCAGAAAGGCGTCAAGTCCGCAATAATTATCTCTGCCGGATTTCGGGAAGTCGGCGCCGAGGGGATTCAGCGCGAAGAGCGGATCAAGAAAATTGCGACGAAGTACAATATTTCCTTCATCGGTCCGAATTGTCTCGGAGTTATCAACACCGATCCGGCGGTACATCTCAATGCTTCGTTTGCGCGACAAATGCCGCAGGAAGGAAGCATCGGCTTCCTTTCGCAAAGCGGCGCGCTCTGCACTGCCGTGCTCGACTACGCACACGCGAAACATATCGGGTTCTCAAAATTCGTGAGCTTCGGCAACAAAGCGGACATCAGTGAGATCGATCTGATGATGTATCTGAAGAACGATCCGAAGACAAAAGTGATTCTCGTATATCTTGAAGAGATCACAGCCGGATCGGCGTTTATGCAGGCCGCCAAGGAAATTATACTCGACACGGGAAAGCCGATTCTCGTTATCAAGTCGGGACGAACCACTGAAGGTGCCGCAGCGGCGGCGTCGCACACGGGCTCGTTGGCTGGAAGCGATGAGGTCTGTGACGCGGCATTGCGGCAGGTCGGTGTCATCCGATGTGCGACGATCGAGGAAATGTTCAACAACGCCATTGCGCTTGCATATCAGCCCCTGCCGAAAAATAACCGCGTTGCGATTATCACAAATGCCGGCGGCCCCGGCGTGCTAGCAACCGATGCGGCGATCAGTGAAAAACTTGTGCTGGCAAAATTCTCCGACCAGACTCGGGACCTCTTCAAAAAACATCTCCCTCCAACGGCCAACATAAAGAATCCGGTCGACGTTATCGGCGACGCACGTGCCGACCGTTACAAGATTGCCCTCTCCGGTGCGCTGAAAGACGACAATGTGGATGGCGCGCTCGTAATCCTGACCCCCCAATCGATGACTGATATCGAAAGCATCGCAGACGAGGTAAGCCGTATTGCCAACGAATACGACAAGCCGACGTATGCTTCGTTCATGGGAGAGACGGATGTGGCGGCTGGCATTACCATTTTGCAAAAACACAGCATTCCGCATTACGTCCTTCCGGAATCAATGTGCCGGGCGTTCGCACGGGCGTTTCACTTCAAGACGATGCGAGAAATGACGTATAACGAGCCGGCAACGTTCTCCGACATTGCAAAAGAGAAGGCTGATGCGATACTGAGAAGTGCAATCAAGGCCGAAAGAAAACATCTTCCGGAAGAAGAGTCAATTAAGATTCTTGAGGCGTATGGTCTGCCGATCCTTCCCGGGGGGCTGGCAACAACGAAAGACGAAGCTGTCCAGATCGCGGAAGACATTGGCTATCCGGTCGCGATGAAAGTTGTTTCCGATGACGTCGTGCATAAGTTTGATGTGAAGGGAGTCGTGCTGAACATTCAGACATCGCAGCAAGCGGGCGCGGCGTTTTATTCAATCCATGAGAATATTTTGAAATTCAAACCGCGCGCGGTCATCAAGGGCATCTATGTCCAAAAAATGATCACCGATGGCGAGGAAGTAATTCTCGGCGTGAAAAGAGATCCCTCCTTCGGACCTGTAATAATGTTTGGACTCGGCGGACTTTTTGTTGAGGTTTTCAAAGACGTGAGCTTCCGTATCGCGCCCGTCGGTCCGATTTCAGCCGGCATGATGATCCGCGACGTCAAATCGTATCAGATTCTTTCTGGCGCGCGAGGAAAGAAACCGCGCGATATCAAGAGTATCGAGCAGTGCATTCAACGATTATCCGCACTCGCTCTCGATTGTCCTCAGATCCAAGAATTAGACGTGAACCCTCTCATCGTCAACGATGAAGGGATGGGATGCTTCGTCGCAGACGCGAGGATACTTTTGTAGTCAGTTTGGAAGGATAGATGTAAGAGAAAAGAAATAAGAGACAAGAGAAGAAGTGAAGAGCACCATGAGCTATCTTTAAAAGTTGTGTAAATAAAAAAGCGCATCCGTATCTTAGGATACCAAAAACGGATAGGAGTTTCCTATCAAACCTAAGGAGGATACG
>JAGVPT010000106.1 GCA_020052095.1 Bacteroidota bacterium
ATTCAAAGGAGTGGCGTCTTCGTTGCCTGTTAAATATGGCACAATTGCGGTTCCCTTTTCCCTGAATTATAATGTGTCCGCATTTTTATTCCCCCATGAAAAGGGGGATTCAAAGGAGTGGCGTCTTCGTTACCTGTTAAATGTGGCACAATTGCGGTTCCCTTTTCCCTGAATTATAATGTGTCCGCATTTCCGTTCCCCCTTGAAAAGGGGGTTAGGGGGATTTGCCTTTGTCACCCGTAACGTAATTTCTCTCAATCCACCCCTCGATCGCCTTCAGTACCCCGCGGATGTTTTTCCTCACGTCACGGTCCGGAAATCTTAATATTGTCAGCCCTAACTTCTGCAAATCGATCTCGCGGTCCCTGTCATACTCTTCCCTCCCGTCATGACTGCTTCCGTCAACCTCGATGACGAGGTAGAGGGACTTGCAATAAAAATCTACAACGAATTTTCCGAGCGGTTTTTGTCTGTTGAATTGAAAGCCTCTCATTTGTCTGGCCCGGAGATGCTTCCATAAAAGTATTTCCCCAAGAGTAGACTCGTTCCGCAAATTTCTAGAGCGTTGTTTGAGATTTCTGTTGTACGGTAGGTAAGGTTTTTCCATGCGGCCCCCCTGAGAAATGTTCTACGGTGCATCTGGGAATCCCCCTACCCCCTTTTCAAGGGGGATTCAAAGCAGCGGTGTTTTTATTGCACATTAACGATGATACAATTGTGCTCATTCCTCCATGAAGATAATACGACCGCAATTCCATTCCCCCTTGCGCGTTTTTTGCGTCCCGCGCTTTTTGCGGGAAAAAGGGGGCCAGGGGGATTAGCCCTTCTCCCCCTCCACCACCTTTATCTCCTCCTCCGTCAAGCCGTAAAGCTGATACACAAGCTCGTCAATCTTTTTATCCGTCGCTTTGATTTGCCGTTCGATTGGTTCTTTCTCGCTGTCGAAGCTCGATTTCACAAGTTGCTTGTGCAGGTCGAGCATTCGGTCCGCAAGCCCGACAAGCGCATCGTGCTGGTTCTTCTCGGTGAGATTTGTGAAGTCGATAGTGCAGATGGGGAGTTCTTTCAAATAACCGATTCGCACTTGCGGAAAAATTGTTCCTTCTTGGTTCATTTCTTTCTGATAGTAATATAAGTACAGCTTTGAATTCAGTAGCGCAAGAAAATACTTTTCGTTGTAGCGTTTATCTCGAAGGATTGAGCCATGAACTGTCTGCTCGAAGTAGTATCCGTGGTCATCCAAAGTAGCGATTATTCTATCTGCCGTTTTCCGAGTCAGGATCTTGGTTGTCTCAAAAATCTCAGGTGATCTCAATCTGAGCCCTATTCCCCCTTTTCGAACTCTTTCTCTTTCCTCTTGCTTCATTTTTTCTGGTTGGTAATTCACCCATTTCCCCTTCCAGTCTAAAGCATATCTGGACATATCACCCCCAAACACTAACTTTTTGCAGAACTTGTTCTTGGCTGAATCAAGGAAAAGCAAATCCTTTATTCTCCCCGCAATGATTCCATCTCTAACGTCAAAAAGATCTTTGAATTTTGCTGTTGAGCTATTCACTTTCATAATAACGTCGTGTGCCTTCCCCTCGTAAGAAATAAGGTATCTCTTTTGTTGGTCGCTCATGAACATCGATTGCTCAACTCGTCGAATTTCTTTGTACTCAAATTCATCACTCTGGCAGATTGCGACCAAATTAGTATCACGAACATTCTTCCGCCTCTCTTTTTGTAAAGCAACAACTACACTATTCACAGCTGCACCGGAGAAAACAGAATCTTTAAATAAATCTAGTGAGATTATCTTCGCACTATTCAAAATTAGAGCACGCAGGGTCGAAAAATAAATGTTTGTGAGAAATTTGTTTGGAATAATATATCCTATTCTACTTTGATCAATGGTCAAAGAGAGAGCCTTTTCAATAAACAACGCATACGTATCAATTCGTCCAATTGCAGAACTGTACTTTTCTTTGTAGTAATACTTCTGATGGTCTTCCAACTCTGTCGCTGACAAATACGGCGGATTTCCAATCACACAATCATATCCGCCTCCTGAGCCTGACGAAGGACGCATAATCTCTGCAAACTCCATTTCCCAATCGAACGCATTAATTTTCATTCGTGCGATGTCATCAAACATCTCTCCTTGCGCACCAAAGTCAGTTCCGATAAGCGAGTTGCCGCATTTAATATTGTCGGAGAGCGATGGGAGATAGACTTCTTTCAACGCCAGCGTCATTTGCGGATTGAGCGTGTCCGCATTTTCATTCTCGAGTACCTTCAGGTAAAGAGACATCTGCGTTACTTCCACCGCTTGCCGGTCGATATCAACGCCGTAAATATTGTTGACCAGAATATCCCGCTTCTTCCGCGACGAAAGCCGGAGGTTGCCGTTCACATCCATGTACGCATCCGGCACGTTGTTCACCGTCTGAATGTCTTTCGGGTGTTGGTGATACCATTCGATGTGATAATCAATGAGTTTTTGAAACGCGCCTAAGAGAAACGACCCGGAGCCGCAGGCAATGTCGATGATTTTGAGTTTTGCGACTTGTTTAGGAGAGAGCAAAGGCTTGTTGACCCTGTCTCGTTCTCCCCCTATAAGGGGGAGATGTCCCGACGAAGTCGGGACAGAGGGGATTAGCTCTTCATACAGCAACTTCCCGAGCGTATTATCCACAATGTAGTTCACGATGTACTGCGGCGTGTAATACACCCCGCCGGATTTGCGCACTTCGGGTTTTTCCGTTATTACTACATTTTTCTTCGCCAGGTGTATTGTCTTCCCGAGAAATTTCTCGTAAATGCTGCCGAGAATCTCGACGCCGATTTCGTTGAAGTGATACGGCGAGAAAGGATAATTCAGGTTCTGCAGAATCTTAAGAAGAACATCGTCCCCCACCTCTAATTCTTCACATTCGTGCGGTGAGAAGAGCAATCCGTTGTACAGTGTCCGACGTTGTTGAAATAGTTGATTGAGCAGAGAGTAGAGCGAGACGCCGGGGCGGCTCTTCCACATTTGCAGAACGGCAAGCAGGGTATTCTCAACTTCAATTTCGCGGTCTTCGCAGACGCGGAAAAAGACAATGCGGTCTAGAATGCGTTGCACGCTTTCGTTGAGCGTATAATCATTTAACGTCCGGCGGTTGCGCGGGTGTTTAGCGATGTCTCGCGCAAGTTCTTCGCGCCATTTGGAAAGGTCGTCGAGAAATGTCTTGTCGAGAGCGAAATCGCCCGTTTTCTTTTGAAGAAGCTTCTTTGTCAACGTATCTAGCGAACCGGCGTCAACAGCCTCGCGCGAGAACGTATCAAAGAGATGGTCGAACTCGTCACTGTATTGCGCATATGTCAGCTCGAGTTCCTTGATGACGCCGAGCATCGGCTTTTCGTAAAGCGGTTTGCGTGTGCAGTCGAAAACGCGGAATTCTTCGAAGTCCGTAAGAATGGAAACCGGCACACGGCCTGAAAAGCCGTAGCGTTTTACCTGAAATATCGCATCCTGATTTCTCGAAAGATCGACGAAAGGCTTTTTTGCTTCTACGAAAAATTTTGTTTGCCCTTTGATTCGAAAACGGTAGTCGGGCTTTTTGGTCGCTTCCCTGGCGCTCGCTTTGTATTCATCCTCCGCGATATAGTCGAGAATTGAAGCATATTCTTTATATTTCTTGCCGAGCGATTCTTTCGCGTCAAACATCACAGTCTGCTCCCTCACCTCTTTTCCGAAATTCGTTTTCACACGCCCTTCGGGAATAACTTCCTGCAAATAAAGGGGTTTCATAGCTCGATTAGTTATATCCCACCCCAATGCCTCAAAAAAAGGATCTATGAGTTGTTGACGTGCTTGAGCTTCGTTGAAAGAGGGGGCTTTGAACTGGTGAATGTTCTGTTCAAAGAAATGAACAAGTTCTTCGATGCGCAACTTCGCAGCTTTTCGGGTTTCGCTCATTGGTTTGGTTTCTGAGTGGAGATTGTTACCGCAGGTAAATTCCCTTTTCCCGCAAAAAGGTAGAAAAAAACACCGCCAAGTGCAACGTAACATCTATCCACGTAATGTTGTCAGAAGCTGCGCCTCATGTAGCTGCACCACCCCTGCGCTTCGCGCTTTCCCCTCCTCAATGAGTGAGGAGGGGACTAAGGGGTGGTCGAGCTCACCAGGCCAGTTCCTTTTTGCCAAAATTGAATTTCACCCCCTTTCTTCGTAGATTCACTCCCAATGAAACCTCCCAAACGCGACTCAGATTTCACCACACCGGAGCGGCTCGAAAACGAAACTGATTTCGATCAAGCTCTCCGGCCATCGGCATTCGATGAGTTCGTTGGTCAGCAAAACATTGTGGACAACCTGAAGATATTCATCGCCGCGGCAAAAAAGCGAAACGAACCCCTCGACCATGTTCTTCTCACTGGTCCGCCCGGTCTCGGCAAGACGACTCTCGCGTTCATCATCGCCAACGAAATGGAGTCGGATATCAAGATCACCTCCGGTCCTGTTCTGAACAAGCCGGCCGACCTCGCCGGAGTGTTGACGAATCTCGAAGAAGGCGACGTGCTGTTCATTGATGAAATTCACCGGTTGAATTCTGTCGTTGAAGAATATTTGTACTCGGCGATGGAAGAATTTCGGCTCGACATTATTATTGATTCGGGACCGAGCGCGCGGAGCATTCAACTGACGCTGCCGAAGTTCACGCTTGTCGGAGCGACGACGCGCGCGGGACTATTGACTGCTCCTCTTCGTGCCCGTTTCGGCGTTACGAACAGACTCGACTATTACACGCCGGATCTTCTTGCGAAGATCATTCGACGATCTGCCGACATTCTCAAGATTGAAACCGACAACGAGGGCATCGCGGAAATCGCTAAACGCTCGCGCGGGACACCCCGCATCGCGAACCGGCTGCTGAAACGCTGCCGCGATTTTGCAGAAGCGGACAAAAAACTTTCACATTACAAAGGGGTCGTTACCATAGAGGTCGCTGAACACTCTCTGCGCGCGCTCGAGGTCGACGACCTTGGCCTGGATGAGATGGATAAACGCATTCTCCGGACGATAATTGAGAAGTACGATGGCGGTCCCGTGGGTGTCGGCTCACTTGCCGTTGCGGTTGGAGAAGAGCCGGGAACAATCGAGGAAGTGTATGAGCCGTTTTTGATTCAGGAGGGGTTTATCAAACGAACGTCGCGAGGACGTGAGGCTACGCTGATCGCGTACAAACATTTTGGCATAAAAAAGAAAATCGCGGAACAAGAGAATTTGTTCTGAATTCGTAATCACTCAGCCAAAAGAAAACCGCGAAGGCGCGAAGGACGCAAAGAATGTATGATTTAATGTTTTTACAGCCCGCTCACCATACGTTTGATTCCATTGTTTTTCTTTTTCATAACTTTGTTCTTTTTCCTTCGCGCTCTTTGCGCCTTTGCGGTTTAGCTTTTACTTAGTTGAAGAGATAACAACATAAGAGGTGTGTTATGTCACTCGACAAAGACCTGGAGTCAGTCCAGGAGGTTCGTGACCTTCTGACCAAAGCAAAGGAAGCGCAGCTCGCATTTCGAGCGTACTCCCAGGAACAGGTCGACACAATTGTAAAGGCGATGGCCGACGCCGGATTCGCGGAGGCCGAACGGCTCGGACGGATGGCGCAGGAAGAGACTGGCTTCGGAAAACCTGAAGACAAGAAAAAGAAGAACGAGTTCGCGACAAAACGCGTGTTTGAGTCGATCAAAGACCTGAAAACCGTCGGAGTAATCCACGAAGACCGCGAGAAGAAAATAATCGAGATAGGAGAACCGATGGGCGTCGTGGCGGCGCTCATTCCTTCGACGAATCCGACCTCAACGGTGATGTTCAAAGCAATCATCTCGGTGAAAGGACGGAACGGATTTCTCGCCAGCCCGCATCCGCGGGCCGTGAAGTGCACACTCGAAGCGGCACGGATCGTTTCCGAAGCGGCAGAGCGCGCTGGCGCTCCTCACGGTCTGATCGCTTGCATGTCGCTACCTTCGATTGAAGGCACAAACGAATTGATGAAACACAAACACACCGCGGTCATCCTTGCCACCGGCAGCAATCCGATGGTGCGCGCCGCCTACAGTTCCGGCAAACCGGCCCTCGGGGTCGGTTCGGGAAATGTCCCGGCCTTTATCGAACGCACCGCGAATATCAAGAAAGCCGTCGCCGATATCGTATCGGGAAAAATGTTTGATTGGGGCGTGCTCTGTTCCACGGAATCGGGCGTCATCGTCGATTCACCGGTCAAGACTCAAGTGATGGAAGAGTTCAAGAAGTTGAAATCATATTTTGTCAATCCAGACGAAAAAGAAAAGCTGAGCCGCACGATGTTCGACCAAAAAGGCGCGATCAATTCCGACATCGTCGGGAAATCGCCGGCGTTTATTGCGCAAAAGGCGGGTTTCAACGTTCCCGCGGATACGTCGTGTTTGATTGCAGAACTGCCGGCCGTTGGAAGGGAATATCCTCTGTCGAGGGAAAAACTGTCGCCGGTTCTTTCTTTCTTCACCGTTGACGGATGGCGTGAAGGCTGCGAGCGATGCATCGAAATGCTCGAGTTCGGCGGCTTAGGGCACACAATGGTAATCCACTCGACGGACAACGACATCATCATGAAGTTTGCGCTCGAGAAACCAGCGTGTCGAATATTGGCTAACACGCAGGCGGCACTTGGTGCGGTCGGGTACACGAATGAATTGCTCCCTTCTATGACACTCGGACCCGGGACGTTTGGAAAATCGATCATTTCGGAAAACGTTTCGGCAAAGCATCTCATCAATATCAAAAGGCTGGCGTTTGAGACAAGACCGATTAACGAAGGTGGGGCTATAGATGTGAGACGTGAGACGAGTAAGGAGTATGCAGTAGGGAGTAGTCAGAAGGTGGAGAGTTCTTCACCGGCAACGAAACGAAGCTGGATGGAGGAAATTGAGGAACGGATTCGATTGAAAGCAGGAAACCAGCCGTTTCACCCGAAGCCACAGGAAGAAGAAAAATTCCACAAAGAGGAACGTAGGGAAGTGAAATACGGATCAGGGATGACGGTTGAGCAGGTAGAGCAAGTGATGAAAGAATTCAAGAAATAGTCGAGAGTTCAAAGTTAAAAGTGTAAAGTTAAAAGTTGAGATTTACGCCGTCATTTTTGAATTTTTACCTTTGCACTTTTACTTTTTAACTTTTAATTTTTAATTTATCCTCTTGAAGAAACTACCGCGTAGCTTCTACTCCCGCTCTGCCCCGCACGTCGCAAAAGACCTTCTCGGAAAAATCCTCGTTCGAAGAATCGGACACACTACTCTCTCAGGAAAAATTGTTGAAGTCGAAGCATATCTTGGCAAGAAGGATCCGGCCAGTCATGCCTATCGCGGAAAAACAAGACGCAATGAAGTGATGTTCGGTGAAGGTGGGCATTTGTACGTCTATTTTACGTATGGAATGCATTTCTGTGCTAACGTCGTTACAGGAAAGAAGGACGTTGGTGAAGCAGTGCTCATCCGTGCAATTGAACCGTTGGACGGAATAGAGCTGATGAAGAGGAAGAGAGGATTCACAGATGTCAGACACCTCCAAGGTGCCAGACATCTCAACAAGCTTACCAACGGTCCTGCAAAACTTTGTGAAGCATTTGGAATCAAGCAACAAGAAAACGGAACTGATCTGCGTGGCGACGAACTTTTCGTGATTGAAGGAGAAAGCCCAAAATCACCTATCGGCACTTCAACTCGCATTGGGATTACGCGTGGTAAAGAAAAGAAGTGGAGATTTTTTTTGAAGGGGAATGAGTGGGTGTCGAGATAAGTTTTAACGATACACTTCTTTTCTGTGTCCAATATTCAGAATGAGTAATTCCTCCCCAACACTGTGTATATCACGCGATATTTTCCAATTCGGAATTTCCGCAATCCCTTAAACTCACCTTTAAGTTCCGGAAATTCCAGTGCTCGACTGGCAAGTTGTTCTTCAATGTAATTAAGTGATGTTACGCAAAAGTGATTAAAAAGCGTCGTACATTGGAGTCGACCACAATGCAGGAGAATCCAATGAATAACTCGCTTCTTGATTTG
>JAGVPT010000126.1 GCA_020052095.1 Bacteroidota bacterium
CGAAGAAAGTAAAGTGTAAGAACTATTATCAATCAATGCAAACATGAGTTACTTTTTGAGAGAACTGCGCCGCAGGCGCCATGGACGCGCTACTCAGCGCATGAGAAGACAAGACTTGCCGCAAGCGCTTCAAGCACCACCCCTGGCGCTTCGCGCCTTCCCCTCCTCATTAGAGGAGGGGACAAAGGGGTGGTCGATTCTAAGGCTGAGTAGTCACGAAAAATTTTTCTAAGTCAATTACCAAGATGTCCTACATCTCACTAAATCGTACCGCTACCCCTGTTTTTATGAACTATTGTTGAAGTGAACTCAATCTAAAGACCTAAGAAAATCGGGAAGATCGCCCTGGCATTATTCAGCCTGCCGCTTATTCCTTCTCCTTCGGTTTCCGCTTGGCAAAGTCTTCGTCAAATTCTTTCCGCGTCTTCTCGATCAGATTCTCATTTTTCTTCATCTTGTCGGCCAGGCGCTCCTCGATCGTTGGCACGACTTCCGCCCTTAGGAGAACAATGAGTTCCTTCTTGATATCGGTCTTCGTCTCTGAACCAAAAATGTAGCGCAGTCCAAAAATGTACCACGGCAGATCTTTGAGGAACGGAATTCCCGACCGCGAAGTTGATTGCTCGGTGGAATAGAGTCCTCCAATCACGGTCTCCTCTCCGTCGTTCAGCAGCAGGTACGTATCGATGGACGATTTGTCGACGTTCGAGCCGCTTTGCTTGCTGTTCTCAACATGAATCTCTAGATTAATGAAACGAACTCCCTTGTCTTCATACAATATTGGCGTGACGCCAATAATAATTCCTGTCGCTATTTTTTGTTGGATAGTATTCCCCGCAAAATCTCTCGTTGTGACAAATATATCCGTGCCGATCTGGATATTCCCTTTTTTCCCTGAAGAAACAATTATCTGCGGACTTGAGATGACGTCCCCGAGACCATTGCCCTGGAGAAACGAAATAAAACCGGTCAGATTGCTGAATCGAACATTGGGAACTATTCTCGCTAAGAAAGCGTTCGGTTGCTGCGCTCCAGCACTCCCCGATCCGGACGCTGCCGTCGGATCTTCGAGGTTGCTTTTAAACTGACCGCCAAATTGCGTTGCTTTTCCCGCCGTAGTGTCGCCAAAATACAAATAGCTCCAGTTGATTCCTGTGTTAAGCGTTTTCGAAACGTCGACTGAAAAGAATACTGTCGAGATTTTTATATCACGCGAAAGGAGCATCGCTTTTGATGCGGAATCCTTCGCAGCGGCCGCTCCCCCTCCTTTTGGTACGCCTCCCGTCAAAGAATCTGCCGGGTTGGTAATTTGAAAATATTCCTCCCTCTCTTCGTACCACAGTGAGTTTGCACGGAGCACAGTCTCGAATGCCTGCAACCAGTACATGTTCTCTATGTCGACCCCTATTTCTTTTTTGTTGTATAAGGGATCTACGATGATCTTGTTCAGGTATTTCTTGCTGAAATCGGTGAAGAGCGACATTGATCTGTCAAACGGCAGCGTCTTCGACATTGAAATCAATTCTTCCGGCGAGACGTAATCGTTTAACAACACGCGCCTTTCACGATTTGATTGTGCCGTGGCCGAATACGATCCGACAATCAACGCCGCGCAGAGATAGAGAAGGCCTGTTGCGGTAATCGACGACGTGACTCGTCGAGGATGAATACCCAGAATTTTCATGGATTAATTCCTCGTGGTTTTTTCTTTGAAGACAATCTTCTTACTCACTGTCTCGATGATGCCCCCGTTATTGAGCGTGAATTCGACGGTTCCTTCCTGCGGTTGGGTTGCCGTCATCTTGCCGAGATATACTTCATCTCCCACCTGCAAGGTGATAAGTTTACCGGTTTGATCCATCACCAACGCTTTACCTGGCGCAACGGCCTTCACGTTAATGGTCGCGATATCGAGAAGATTGCGGACATTCAACGGCGTCAGCCTCAGAATACTTGGAAGGAATGGATTCGAAGTGATAGGCTGGGGCACAGAGTCAGGCTTCATAACCCGCTTTCCCAAAGAGCGCTCGGGAGTATAAAACGCGTTCAATTCAATATCGTAGGCCAGTCCAACAGTCGGAAATTCCTGGTTGCCCTTCGTCTGTTCCTCACCGCGGAGACTGATGGTTGTAATCTTGTACAGCCGCCGCCCGTTCTCCAGAAGCCATATAAATCGGAAGATGTTCGGAAATTCCGCCGTGCCGGTCAATCTGTAGGTGTTATACCCATATTTCGGTGTGGCTCTCGTCCCGGTGTATTTCATGTTCAACCGCAGCGAACCGCTCTCGTCAATAATGTCGCTGAGATAGCCGTACGTCTGGGAAGAGATATCGAACTCTCCGATCTCTTTTGTTCTGTTGTTCCACCGGTGCACGGTCTCGCGCAGCTTGCCCTGCATTCCGGTGATCGCGCTTGTTTGTAACGTGTTGTCCTGCAATTTGCTTTCGATCTCTTTCGCCTCAGCTCTATACTTCTTTATCTTCCCCGGCTGATAAATGAAAGAGAAATATCCGCCAATGCCCACGACCAAAAACAGGATGATACCAAGTGCTATCGAATTTCGAATTTTATAGGACACAGATACCCTTTATCAATCAGAATCCAGCTTTTGAATGGTCAACACGAATTTGTACACAGTCTTCCCCCGTATCTCCTCCATTTCCACAGATTGCAATGTGGCCTTCTCAAACATGTTTGCGATGCGCGGAATTCTGGGACGATACAGCGTGTACCCCGTCAGCACGATGGTGCTGTCGGCCGCCGTGAGAATATCCCGCACCCAAACCGAGTTAACGTCTTCAATGCTGTGCGTGAGGTGATAAAACACTTTGCTCCAGCGATTGTAATTCGGGACGATCAAATCGTACACCGCAAGCGCACTGATAAACTGTTGATTCTGCACGGTCAGACTATCGAGGATAGTCTGTAAGCGTTCGTTTTCCGAAAGCTGAAGCTGCTTCTGCTGCAATTCCCTGTTCGCAATTCGCATTTCATCCGCCAAGTCGCCGACGCGGTTTGTGAAGAACAGCGTTCCGAGGAAAATCATCAGCATGAGAACGTATCCGTGCCATGCCAGCTTGAAGACTTTCTGCCCTTCTCGAAAACTTAGCGGCAGGAGGTCGACGGAATAGACGTTTGGGTTTTTCTGATCCAACGCCCGCATCGCCACGGAGATCGGGATTGCGTACTCCGAGATGATCTCTTCTACGTTTTCCTGTAATGCGCCGGTATCAAGATTTTTCGGAACGAGATACTCGATCGGGGCCTCGGCAAACTGCGGAGAAAGGAATTGTTTCAGCTCCAGTTTGTGGGCTTCGCCGGCAAGGAAAATCCTGTCGAGACGCATGATCCCAGCGCTGTCCTGCTCCAAAAGGATGCGTGAATACAGAGTGTTTTCAATATTGGCGGAGGTTCGACCTTCACTGATGACGGGCGCGAAGTGCAAGAAATCCTTCCCCTTCATGAAGATCAACCTGCTGAACTCGTTCCCCACATACATGATGACCGAAATTTCCTCTGCGCCGATCTCATAATGCACGCGGACAAGATTCATCAGCGAGATGTCGGAAGTCTCGATGAAAGGTATCTGTGGTATGCGCTTGCCGATGAAATCTTTGATATTCTCCAGAATATCGATGAGGCTCAGTCCATCTTCACGGATAACAGAGAGTACCTGCCCTTCGGTCGCTTGAATGTACGCGACGGCGTCGGGATTTGGCTTTGACGCGCGAATTTTTGAGAGTTCTTCGACGAGCTTCTTCTTGAGTTTGCCGCCCGAAAGTCCAAAGGAATCCTCAAACGTCTGGTAATAGACGCTCGGTTCTGAAATCGAATAGACAAATTGATATTTGTAGGAGGGGAATTCGGTGAGCAATCCTAGGAGAACACTGTTGTTCGTTTCTGCACCTTCAGTCTCCGCTGTTACACCCTCTTGGATCAGGGGGGTACTTGCGCCCGCATCGAGTAGATCAACGCCTTCCAGGCCAAGCCCGGCGTCTCCTGCCAACTGGCGCTCTTCGAGTTTCTTCACCAGGTTGACGGTCTTGAAATCTTCAAGATGGAATTGCTTGTTCTTCAGCCAAATATGAACAAACTTGACGTCTAGCCCGTCAACGAAAACGCCAAGCGCGGTTTTTCCTTCTCCTTTCGAATAGGGCATGAGATGATACTGTCGGTGTGTGGTCTCTGTTAGTTATTGATGTTACGCAGAAAGCTAATTTTACCGATATGATGCTTCTCCCGAAGGGATGGCTTCACCAGACGCGGCGCAGAAATAATGGTCATCCTGAGCAAATCCTTCGTTTTTTGAAGGATGCGTCGAAGGATGACTTAAAGATTTATTGTGCGCCTTGCTCAGCATGACTATCTTTCTGGTTTTGCGTAACATCAGTGAGTCTGCTCTAAAAAGATATTTTTAAGAAAATAATTCTCAAATTTAAACTGGATTCGATATCTAAAAATTGAAATTAGACCTTTTTAGATTCGACTCATCAGTTAGTTAAAGTTTTTAGAACTCAATTCGCCGCTCCGCTATGCCGTTGGTCCACCGGCTCCCAGCAATTGCTGCATGCGTTTCTTGTTGTTTGAATAGTTGATCGCGGACTCAAGAGAAATCTTCTTTTGGACAAATAACCTCTTCAAGTCTTGTTCCATCGTCGTCATCCCTTGGTCGCCAGATTCCTGGATCATCTGGTAAATCTCCCCCGTGTTGTTGTTCTTGATCGCCGAACGGACAGAAGGAGTCATGACCATGACCTCTCGAGCAAGTACTCTCTTTCCATCCAGGCTGGGAATAAGTTTCTGCGACATAACACATCGGCACACATCAGCCAGACGATTGCGAACTCGTTCCTGCTCCACCGGGGGTATTTCACCAATAATACGATCTATACTCTCCACTGCCGAGGCGGTGTGAAGTGTAGAGAATACCTTATGGCCGCTATCGGTAATTTCAAGCGACACCATGATTGTTTCCGGATCACGCATTTCACCGATCACAATAATATCCGGATCTTGTCGCAGCGCCTGAATTGCTCCGTCTTTGAACGACGTTACATCACGTCCAACCTCGCGATGGCGGACAATGCATCTATCCGACTTGTGGACGAATTCGATCGGAGATGCAATCACGACGATATGCCCGTCAACCGTGTGATTGTTTAAATCAATCATCGCATCGAGCGTCGAACTCTTACCCGAGCCTGTAATACCTGTAACCAGCGTCAGCCCTTCTTTGGTGTGTGCAAGGCTGACTATTTTTGTGATATTTGGATGAAGCTCCAACGTTTTGTACGGACGAATCGTCTGGTTGATCGCGCGCATGTTGAGCGCGACCTGATCCATGTCCAGGTACGCATCGGCGCGGAATCGGACCAACTTCTCGCCCTCCTGGATCATGTACGAAAAATCCAGATTCTTGTTCTCGTACAATACCTGGCGCTGCCTCGCCATAAGTAGCGAGAGAATAAGAATATTAATTTCGTCCGAACCCAGTTTTTCGATAGTCGGATCCGGTTTTTTAGAACCGAAAATCCGATACCAAATTAACCCCTGTCCGCCAAACCCTCCTAAATCAATATCTGATGCACCAATGGTGAACATGCGCATCAGAAGTGAATTTACCAATTCTCGAAGGAGAGTCCTGCTCTCAATTGGAAGCTTTTCGACGAGATCGCCTATGAAAATCTGGCGTTCCAGTCCGAACACGCTTTCGGGAATTGTGGCGACCTGCTGCTTCAAGAACTCGCGCGCTTTTGTCTGAGCGTCATCAACTGGCGCCACCGTTTGCGCCGGGTTCAACGTATCCATGAAAATATATCAGCTAATGAAGAAATATTGTCACTTTTTCTATTCCACGCGTGAAGGCAGAGTACAGACGGAAATCTCAAGTTTTACATTAGATCTCGTGGTGAATATATTGAAACCGTTGGTGAAAGTCAATAAAAAGTTAGGAAGGAGGAAAACCTGGTATGGTAAGTTGTATGTTTTATCTTCGAGCTCCATTTACCGTTTGAGGGGGCATTTGCTTGGGTGTTGCGACGTCGCTTATAGCGTTTTACTTCCCATACTCAAGCATCTCACGTTACGCACGGAATGAAAAATTTGCCACGAAGGCTCTAAGACTCAAAGATTCCAAAAAATACCCTTTACTGAGTGAGGTGGTGAATAGGATTTCTTGTATTTCTTAGTGTCCTGGTGACTTTGTGGCAATATTTCCTGCTTTTTGCGCAACTTCAGAAATTAGGCACTATCATTCGAGCCACGAAAGAATTTCGTAGCTACTCGTCGTGGGAAACTCGGGCGGGTTATCAGTTAAGAAGCGCTGGTCGTATTGAAGTGAAAGGTTATAGCCTTTTCTAAGGGCGCCCGAAGCCCCATTTGACGTGGCATAAAGGTTCTTGACGATCATACCGCCTACAACCGTAAGTGTTCCAGCGGGACGTGACGTACCGTTCTTAACGCTCATGCCGCCTCCTTCGCTGTACATTGAAGCCATCACGTTGAAGCTTGTCGCCCCATTATCCATTATTTGTATATCGCCTTTGCTGATAATCCCCAACATATCGGTGGAGGAAGGGTCAATTCGAGGGTCTGCACTGTACACCAGGTCATTTTCAACAAATACTTTTCCACCGACGGTGCCGGAACTCTTGTTTGCAACAATCGACGCCCTCCCTTTTACCGTCCCCTGAACGTAGATATTCGCCTTGTCAACTTCAATGATGCCGTTTGGGGCAAATGCGGTCAATTCTGCCTCCGTTACAGTACCCGTCGGAGAAGTCTTCCAGAGAAGCCTTCCGTTTGGCAGAAAAGTTAGATAGAGATCCGTCCCAACTTGCTTGTACCCCCCATTCGACGCGATGGAATCCAAGGTACTAAAAGCTGTCGTCGGCAACGGAATGCTCACGCCAGTCTCATAACCTCCGTTGAAGTAGGGTTTAGCGGGAGAACCGGACTTGATCAACCCGGTTTTCGTGGTGACCTTTCCTTGAAATACAGGCTGACCGTATGTCTTCAGCGTCCCTTCGACATGCATGGGCCCGGTAACCGTATCTCCCGTCTCCCATGCTGCCGCGGCAGCGCCTGAGCCTCCCCAAAATGCAAACTTCGCAAAAGAGCTGGGCTGAAGGAGTATCTTAATCGAGTAGTTACTCCCGTCATAAATCGCGGTCGATACGACCTGGATATTTTTCGTGCCGCTGACCGGAGTAACGGTAACCGAAAATGTGCCGCCGGCAAACGGAATGTTTGAATATCCGGTACGCCAATTCCCTACCAGGAAGATTTGATTGCATGCAAAATTCGCCCCCGCTTCTGCAATGTTGTGGATGGAGGTGTTTTCGTAATAGTTGATCGCTGTCTTAAACGCTTCGGTACTAACGTTCGATAAGTTTCTTCCCGTCATCAAGAACACCAGGGTGAAACCCATCACGAGAAATATCGACGACCGTCCCATAGTCTTCCTTCCATAATTAAAATCAGCAGCTTATCGGTTTCTGAGATTTCGAGACACCAAACGCACCTGCCTCCAAAATGCCGAAGAATACTCCCTGTCGAATCTTGCCGTATTGAATCGAAGAGCGGTAGCAGCAAGATTCTCAACCTGCACCGTAATTTGCATCGTCCAAATACTACCGGGGTTCACGATAGGATATCCGAGCGTATCCTTCATCGCATCAAAATACTTCAAGCTAAACTCGGTCACGCCCAAGTTTGCACCTTTCGGCGGTTTGTTGTTCTCTACTCGGTACAATATCCGGTCTCGCGGATTTGGAGTTATTGAGAGCTCACTGGTGGGACCAAGATAATAGTACAGAATGTCAAGGTTGCCGTCGCCGTCAGGGTCCGAAGGCGTGCCTAAGTCGGTGTAGAACTTTATCCTCGTCGAATCGGCAAGGATGATTGCTTTGGTCGGGTCAGGGAATTGAGTAGGGTCTTTGCAGTATCCAATCCTCCGAAAATCGTACTCAATCATGCGCGAGACCATGACGATATTATCCTGGACAAGAAGGTCTCCGTTATACCTCTGAAGATTCTCGTTGACTGACCCATTCAGACGGATCGTCATCAGCAGCAATGTGCCGAACGTAATCGAGGACCCTATGATATCCAGCATAACTTGTGAGCCCATAAATCAACTGCCTCTTCGGTTTGTTTACTGATGTTACCCAGAGTTTAAGAGCCTTGCCACTCCCAACGGGATGCCGTTGGCACAAGGCACTAAGGCACAAAGACTTTCTAAGGAAAGCTTCATTTTGTAAGGTCCATTAATAAAAAAGGTTGTTTTTCTTTGTGACTTTGTGACTTCGTGACTTCGTGGCAATGATATTGGCGTTTTGCGCAACATGAGTTTGTTATCGGAAGTACCAATAGCTGTAAACGTCGTAGAACTTCAACGTGTCGGTCATGGATGGGCTTGACACTTTCACAGTAATTCTTTTGTTGTAGGTCCGCGTTCCGGAAACAACAATTGTGCTCCCAGAGATACTAACGTAATCCACATCGACTCTCGTCGTAAACACGGCAGAGCCTTGAAGGCTGTCCACCCTCACCAAACCCTCGAAATCGTCATAATCATCGTAGTCAGGATAAACTTCCCCGCTCTCCGGTCCGAGCGTCGTGGAAAGGAAAGAGGTGTTGTTGATACTGCTAGTGTCGGTCGCTTCGTCAAACGCCATCCCGGAAGCCTCTTCAAGAATCGAAGTCCCCAGCGAGGTCCCGGTGATCCGGTAGGCCGACATCTCAATGGCAGCGCCGCTCATTGCAGTTCCCGTGTTGACGGAGAGGATCAGCCTGCCAAGCATCATCGTTGCCATGATTGTGAGAAGTGTCTGTCCCGTTCCCATTCGTTAATCTCCGTTTTTCGTAGAGCCTAAGAACTTCATGCGTTCATACATTGAATATATGGTATTCAAAGAATATCCGCTGTGGTGGAAAGCACTTTGCCCGATTATGTCCTTCGTCTGGTAACTACGAAATGAGCAATCTGCGTGCCTAAGAATTATTTGAACATAAAGCCGATAACTGGGCAGGATTTCGCGCTTTTGGCGTGAACACGGTACGTGCACTACACGGGTCGGTATTTTTGTTAGGGTAAAAATTACACCCAGTGTGCGATGAAGATGAGCTTACTCCTCCTCGACCGTCGTGGAAATGACTTCTTCGAGACTGGTGCTGCCTTCTTTCATTCTTTCCATGCCGGATCTGCGCAGTGTCCACATACCGTCTTTCGCAGCCTGATCGCGGATTGAATTTTCGTCCACCTTATCGCCGGCATTTAAAATAATGTTCTTGATTGCTTTACTAAAGAAGAGCGCTTCGTGAATTGCGGCACGACCTTTATAGCCTCCGTTACATTTATCGCAACCGACTGCTTTATACATTTTATGAGCGTGGAGTTCCTCTTCGGTAAAACCAAACTTTATCAAGTCCGGCCAATCTTCCTCGGTGACGGGCTGCTTGCAAAGCTTACACAGTGTTCGAATAAGGCGCTGCGCCACAATGATGTTGATAGCGTAGGCTATCAAGAATGGTTCGATGCCCATTTTGTACAAACGAGCAACGGCGCTCGGCGCGTCGTTCGTGTGCAACGTCGAAAACACCAAGTGACCGGTATTCGCAAGCTTGATCGCAGTCTCCGCCGTAATCTTATCGCGCATTTCACCGACGAGAACTATGTCGGGGTCATGTCGCAATATACCTCTGATGGATTGTTCGAACGACATCTTCGGACCGATCTTCAACTGGCGCGCGCCTTTAATAATGTACTCAACCGGTTCTTCAATCGTCAAAACGTTTACCGTCGGATCGATGACTTGGTACAACGCGGCAATCAGTGTAGTGGATTTTCCGGAACCCGTTGGTCCCGTAAGGATGATAATGCCCTGAGGCTTCTTGATTGCTCTATCGAAAAACGCGCGGGCCGGTCCCTGCAACCCGAGTTTGTTGAGATCGGTGATAACTTTGCGGTCATCGAGAACGCGGATAACGACGCTTTCAAACTTATGCTTGAAATCTGTCGTTACAATCGGCATGATGGACACGCGGAATCGCAATTGGTGACCATCGATGACGCGTTGGATAAAACCGTCTTGCGTCGCCTCACGCTCAAAGCGGTCGACGTTTTTTGTTCTATCCTTTACGACTGCGAGAACTGCCTCCGGCATCGTGTTTTCCTGACGGTGCCACACCTGCAAATTACCGTCAAGGCGGAACAAGAAGTTTGTCACATTTCCTTCGGAGGGGACGATGTGGATATCGCTCACATCCTTGCGCACGGCTTCAACGATGCATCCTTCAATCAGATTGGCAAGAGCGCTCTTGCTGATTTCGGCTTCGAGCGCCTCTTCATCGACCGATACGTCGTCGGTGCCGGAGTCAACACTGATCTGATTGTCCTCGAGCAGTTTTAGAAATTCATTTTGCGGCGGGATGACCTGTTCGAGCAGGTTCTGCAATTCTTTCAGGCGGACGTACGTCACCTCATACTTCTTGGCATTGAAATTTCTTGCGATAAGCGGGATATTTCTGTCAGTCGGGTCTGCACAAATGATAATGAGCTTGTCCCCCTGCTTTTCGTCGAATTTCAGCGGGAGCATCTTCGACTGTATGAGCATATCCCGGTACGAGTCCTGCAATCCGTCGACGAACTTTCGGATGAATTCGATACGCCCCTTGTCGGTAACTTCGTCCGCAAGATAAATTTCCCGGAAGGCATAGAGGTTAGCAACTTCACGAAACACTGCGTCGTGATCGGCGTTGAATTCGGTCACAAGAATCTGGCCGAGGTTGCGCCTCTCCTTCTTATTGGTTTCTGATTCCTTGACTCTAAGTGATTTTTCCAGAGTCTCGTAATCGATGATTCCTTTTTTCAGAAGGGTGTAGCCAATCTTATCAGTGATATCGACATCAGCCATGGTATGGATTCCCTTCCCTCAAGAAGATATTAGATCTCATGTTACGCAGAGTTTAAAAGCCTTGCCACCAAGGCACGAAGACACTAAGGCTCTTTAAGGAAAGCTGCATTTTGTAATGTCCATTAATAAAAAAGGTTGTTTTTCTTAGTGACTTCGTGACTTCGTGGCAATAATATTGGCGTTTTGCGTACCATCAGTTAGATGAAGGATCTCAACATGTGGACAACATGGATGAGAAGCCCTCCGCCGCCCGGAGGTTTTGGTTTGATCGTTGCCGTCTCGGATGATACGAGGGTCAATCCCGTTAACACAATCATGATGATCATGGATATGACAAGCTGGATTAGGTCGATCGCATTGCGCATGCGATATCCGGTTTCTTTTTCATAGTAGTCGGCGAGCTGCAACGCGGAGTTCTTCACGTTGCCGGTTTCCGCCCCTGAATGGAATCGTGAGATGGCTGTTTTTGTGAACACACCGGTTGCCTCGAAGGCTTCGGTGATGTTCATTCCTTTTTCAACCATCAACGGAAGCGCAACCGTCCTGATTTGAGCTTCCATGTATTTGTTGCCGCACGCCTCCGCCGCCATCTTGATCACTTCAATATTCTCTCCCGAACCGCTGTAGAGGGCGTAAAAGACACGGCAGAAAATTTCAATGCTCGTTTTGTGCATCAGATCGCCGATGGCCGGAATCTTCCACATGTACTGGTCGAGGATATATCTGCCCTTTTCTGTCGAGGCAAATCGAAGAAAGGCGACCAAAGGCACTGCGAATGAGAGAACAATCCAAAGTATATTTTCAATGATAAAATCGCTCAGTTTCAAGGTTGTTCGTGTCATCGGCGGCAGTTCAATCTTGAATTTCACGAACAAACTTGCCGTGGCCGGAAAGATGTATGCGACGTAGTACCCGACTGCACCGAACAAGATCACCAGGGTGACCACCGGCATGATCAACGCGCTCTTCAGATTTTTTTTGAATTCGGCGTTGCGTTCAAGAAATTTCGCGGTGCTTTCGTAAATTTCTGCCATGTTGCCGCTCTTCGATGCGAGGCCCAGCATGTGAGCGGCGAACTTGCCCAATTCTTTTTCGTGCTTCACGAACGCCTTCTCGCTGTCCTTTCCTTGTTTCAGTTCCTGATTAATATCGCGGAGGCACTCCCGGAGATTCTTATTCTGGATATCGTTGATGAGAAGCTGCATCATTTCATTGAAAGGGAGTTTCTGCCTGATAAGATCGGAGCTGACGCGAACAAATGAGACGACATCCGTCGGGGGAACCGACCCTACCTTGTCAAATAGCTTCTTGCGGACATAGAGGACTTGATACCCCATTTTCAAAAGAGCGTCCGTAACTTCCTGCTTGGTGAACGCTTTTTGTTCGCCGTCAATTTTTTCGTCCCCCTTTTTTACTCTGTAGAGGAATGTGGAACGGACCTGCACTCCAGTCAATTTGAACTTTCGCTCTTGCGCCATCTGTTCGGCGCGTTGTTTGGCAAGCTTCAACGTGTCCGCATTGATAATTCCCTGGATCGGTTTCCCGGCCAATGAAAGTCCTTCAATTCGAAACTCTGCCATATTTTTATCCCTTGTTCGGCGATGATGTACGCGAATCGGCAGAACACCTGATGGTGCCTACAATGAACCCTCTTATGAAAAGATACTACGGCAGACAACAAAAATCAACTGTCGGTGGCGTCTCATTTTGTAGGAATTGAGGCAGTCAACAAGCTATCCGATTGCTGCGAGCAATCGGGTAGATCGAAACTGCACCACTACCCAACTGTCGGTGGCGGGGTCTTTTGAGAAGTGATGCCATGACTCTCGCTATTGATTTAAGGGAGAAAGTCATGGCATCACTCGGTTTCCGGATCGCTTAGATCAATAAAAAAGGAGGTACGCCACATCCACGGCGTGCCTGCCCGTCTGTATCAAACGAATGTTCAGTTATTCTTCGTAAGTAACTGTCAAAACTAATTAATTTTGGTCAGGGTTTGGCTCGAAATGGTCTCATCGAACTCAGACTCTGGAAACGTCCCGTCGTTAAATACAGGTTTGCCAACACCGTGCGGCGAGAAACCTAATTGACTTTCGAAAGCGTTTGGGTCTGGATGGTCACTGTCAGATCGTACTCCGGGTACGTCCCGTCGGGCATCGTGACCTTACCGACACCGTGGAGGACGACTTGAGTTGAAGTTCCGTCTGTCTTGATCGTATACGTGCCGTTTGCGTTATTGGTATATTTGACTCCGGCCAGCATACCGATGCCGCGGTCGTCCGCAGTAAGCCCAACAAAGGACTTGCTACCTCCGCCCATGGTCATAGGCCTGGAGTAGTAATGTTGTGCTTTTGATCCCAGCAATTTCAAATCAGCAATCACCAAAACCCGATTATGATCAACGGCATTATCCTGAAACATTCCGATGCCGACCACTACGGCGACGCCGATGATAATCAACCCCAGTATGATCAGAAGAAATTGCTGCTGTCCCATAATTAGTTGAGTTTGGTTAGTTTAGGTGAACGAGATCCCACACTTACACTCAGGCAAAAATACAATCGCCACAATCAAAAATCAAGTATTTAATATCTTTATCCAGAAAATCTCGGCAAAATTGCAGGATTCCGAGCAATTATCGAGTCCCCTTGCTGCCATAACTACAATCTCATATCAGACGAAACATGAAGGCAGGCATGCCACAATTATGGCATACCTGCCCGTTGGAATTAGACACTTCCTTAGTTGACCTTCGTTGGTAATTGTGTCTGGAAAGTCACCGTCATATCGTATGTCGGGAATGTCCCATCGGTCAGCGCAGTCTTGCCTACTCCACGAAAAACAAGTGTGGTGGCTGTGCCTGCTGTCTTGATCGTATACGTGCCATTAGCATTGTTCGTGAATGCCGATGATGCAAGCAATCCTAATCCAACCGAATCAGCACTCAAACCTACGAACGAATTGCCACCGCCACCCAGTGTGGTCGGCTTGGCATAGTATTGCTGACCTTTTGCCGCAAGCGTGGTTAAGTCAGAGATCACCGCACTTCGGTTTTGGTCAACCGCATTGTCCTGGAACATCGTGATACCGACCGCTACTGCTATACCGACGATGATCACGCCCAAGATGATTAAAAGAAGCTGTTGCTGTCCCATAAAAACCTCCTAAAAAAATATGTGAATGATTTGTTAGTTAGTTGTACCGCGTGAATGTGAATCTTATTTAATCTTATTTGGCGTTTGTGTTTGAGTTGTCACTGTCATATCATACTCGGGGAAGTTTGTTGCATCTATTGCAACCTTACCAACACCGTGCAACACAACTTGTGTTGAAGTTCCCGCTGTCTTAATCGTATATGTACCATTCGCGTTGTTTGTAAATGCAGTAGAAGCCAAGATTCCAAGACTTGTAGAATCAGTCGAAAGACCTGCAAACGATTTGCCGCCGCCGCCAAGACTTACTGGCTTTGCATAGTACTGCTGTGCCTTCGCTGCCAACGTTGTCAAGTCGCCAATCACGGCGGTGCGGTTTTGATCCACAGCATTATCCTGGAACATCGTGATTCCGACGACTACAGCTACACCAACTATGATGACTCCAAGAATTATCAGAAGAAGCTGCTGTTGGCCCATCGGCTTTTGCTTTTCTTACTCTGAAATGATGGTGAATTGAGAAAAAATTAGAATACACTTATCTTGATTTAGCCATACTGTTTCATTTACCGTGCCAAAGTAGAACGAGGTAGTTTTGCCTTAATTCAGGGATTTTTCAATCGGGGCAGAATTTTTTACCGAGGGCAAGTCATTCTTACCTGGCGATTTCTGCACAAGGGCAGGTGGGGCTTAAACCAATAGGGGGTGTGAAGGGGGCGGCTTTGATGTTAATTAGAATATTACGAGTGACCTAAAGAGCCGGTCGAAAAGCATCGCCACAAAGTCACGAAGACACCAAGGTGTGTGAGGACTTCATTTTTTCTCTTCTTTCTCTTAGTGCCTTGCCTGCCCGCCGCTTCGCTTTGGCAGGCGGGGTGCCTTTGTGGCTAATAACGGGTTTTCGTCCAAGCTTCTAGAATCTAGATTGCGTCTTCGCCCGATTCCTCCGTTCGGATGCGGATCACCTCGTCGATCGTTGAAACAAAGATTTTGCCATCTCCGACCTGCCCGGTCCGTGCCGCTTTGAGAATTGTCTCGACGACTTTGTTTGCGAATTCAGAAGTGACAATCACTTCGACTTTTATTTTGGGGAGAAAGTCGATTTGGTATTCGGAACCGCGATAGATTTCGGTGTGGCCTTTTTGCCTGCCGTAGCCTTTCACTTCAGTCAGTGTCATTCCCTTGACGCCGATCTCTGTTAACGCCTCACGTACGTCATCTAATTTGAAGGGGCGAATGATCGCTTCGATTTTTTTCATGGTTCTCGTTCTCGATGTAACGATGGTGGACTGTTAATGAAGTGGGCTCAGTTGAATAGTGATGCCATGAATTCTACTGTTTTGGTTGTGCCATTCTCTCAATTCTCGCGGGTTCAATTGAGAAAGTCATGGCATCACTTGGTTAATCAATGACGCAAAAATCAAAAGATCCCACCACCGAATGTTACTTACCGTGACAATTCTTGTATTTTTTCCCACTGCCGCAGGGACAGGGATCGTTTCTGCCGACCTTCTCCACCGCATGCAATTGCTGCACCTTGGGCGCAGGGGGCTGGGCTCCGCGGGCGCCCTCGCTTCCTTCCACCGGTTCACGATTTGCCTGGAATCCGAGGCCGGTCGCCGCATCGTGCGTCATCGTCAATTGGTCCTTCCGGAGCGAGCGGCGAGCTCGCTGAATCGGGATGCGCTCGGTCGTTTCCGGGAAGAGCTTAAAGACGAGATTAAGCGCTTCACGGTTGATCATCCCGATCATTTCCATGAACATCCTGAACGCCTCTCCCTTATACTCGAGAATTGGATCCTTCTGCCCGTATGCCCGGAGATGGATTCCTTCCTTCAGGTCATCCATTTCCCGAAGATGCTCTTTCCACCGGATATCAATCACCTGGAGCATCGCCATCCGCTCGAGAGCGCCCATGATCTCAGCGCCGATCTTCTCTTCTTTGCGCTTATAGAATTCGGAGGCGACGGTAACCGCCTCATTCTTCACGCCTTCTTTGCCCAATTTTTGAAATTGTTCGGGAGTGACGTTGAAATCGACCAACAAATTTACACGGAGATTTTCCTTCAACCCAACGAGGTCTCCTTCGTCATAATATTTTTCGACAAGTTCGTCGACGAAGTCACTGAGCATCGAGAAAATGTCATCCTTTAGCCGCTCGCCCAACAATGCGTGGCGACGTTTTGCGTAGATGACTTCGCGCTGCTGGTTCATCACATTGTCGTACTCCAGCAGGCGTTTTCGAATGCCAAAGTTATTTTCTTCAACTTTTTTCTGAGCACGTTCGATCGATTTCGTTATCATGCTGTGCTGGATCACTTCCCCTTCTTGCAGTCCCATCCGCTCCATGATACCGGCAATTCGATCACTGCCGAAGAGCCGGAGCAGATCGTCTTCAAGCGACAAGAAGAACTTTGAAGAACCCGGATCGCCCTGGCGTCCGGAACGACCCCGCAACTGCCGGTCGATGCGCCGCGCCTCATGCCGCTCAGTCCCTACAATGTGTAATCCCCCCACATCGCGAACGCCTGGACCGAGCTTGATATCCGTTCCGCGCCCAGCCATATTTGTCGCGATTGTCACCGCGCCGGGCAATCCCGCGTTCTGCACAATTTCCGCCTCACGTTGATGCTGCTTCGCATTCAAAACATTGTGCGGAACAGACTTCCTCTTCAACATTCTGCTGATGGTCTCCGAGACCTCAACGCTCGTGGTTCCGACAAGCACCGGCCTTCGCATCCCCCTCATATCTTCGATCTCGCTGATGACGGCGTTGTATTTTTCTCGTATTGTTTTGTAGACAACGTCTTCAACATCTGCGCGAATGGCTTTTTTATTTGTAGGAATCGAGACGACATCCAGCTTATAGATTTCGAAGAATTCCGCTGCTTCGGTCTCGGCGGTACCCGTCATCCCAGCGAGCTTCTTGTAGAGGCGGAAATAATTTTGCAGTGTTACCGTCGCGAGGGTCTGCGTATCGCGCTCAACCTTCACTCCTTCTTTCGCCTCGATGGCCTGATGAAGCCCATCCGAATATCGCCTTCCGTGCAGCAAGCGTCCCGTAAACTCGTCGACGATCATCACTTTGCCGTCGTCGGTCACGACGTACTCGTCATCCTTTTCGTACAAAGAATATGCTTTGAGCAACTGCAACACAGTGTGAATGCGGTCGCTTCGTTCAGCGTAGAGTTTATTTATCTCATCCTTTTTCACTTGCTTTTGCTCCGCCGTCAGCCCGGGAGTATTTTCGACCACGCTCACCTCAGTCCCGATATCGGGCAAAACAAAAAAGTCCGTGTCGGTGCTGCCGGCAAGCAGTTCGCGCCCCTTTTCGGTCAGGTCAATTGAGTGATTTTGCTCATCGATCGCGTAATACAGCTCATCATCGATTTCGTGCATGCGCTTCGATTGTTCGGCAAGGTAGATGTTCGCAGTTTCCAGCATAAGTTTTTTTGACGCGCCGTCGGAAAAGATTTTGATGAGTTTCTTATTCTTCGGAGCTCCCCGGTTCGCGCGCAGGAGCAGAATGCCCGCATCGTCCTTCTTTTTTTCATCCTGAAAGAGCAACTCGGCATCGCTCACAATTTTTGCGACAAGGTTCCTTTGCGCAGTCACGAGCCGTTCGACGCGCGGTTTCATCTCCCCGAATTTCTGGTCGTCTACTTCGACGGGTCCGCTGATAATTAACGGCGTTCGCGCCTCGTCGATGAGGACGGAGTCTACCTCGTCCACGATGGCGTAATAGTGTCCGCGTTGCACCATATCGTCCGGAGTGCCCACCATATTGTCGCGAAGGTAATCAAAACCAAACTCGTTATTTGTCCCATAGGTAATATCGGCAGCGTACTGAACGCGGCGTTGCTGCGGTTCCTGGTTCTGGAGAATGCAGCCGACTTTCAGGCCGTGAAATTCAAAGATCTTTCCCATCCACTGGCTGTCGCGGAGTGCCAAATAGTCGTTTACCGTCACGAGGTGCACTCCCCTTCCCGCGAGGGCATTCAAATACATAGGCAACGTTGCGACAAGAGTTTTCCCTTCGCCGGTGGCCATCTCTGAGATTTTTCCCTGGTGCAGGACAATTCCGCCAATGAGCTGGACATCGAACGGCACCATGTCCCAGACGGATTTGTTACCGGCAACCTCCCACATCTGCCCGAGTAGACGACGGCACGTTTCTTTCACAACAGCAAACGCTTCCGGCAATATCTCGTCTAGCGACTCTTTGACGGTCTCGTGCAGCTCCTTTTCAGCTTCGTCGATCTCATCGTACGCTGTTTCGCGCTCTTCAAATGTGGTGTCCGACTTCAATTGCTCTCGAAGCTCTCCAAGACGTGCGTTCACATCAGCGGTCGCATCGGCAATGCGTTTCTTGAATTCCTCCGTCTTCGCCTTTAACTCATCATCCGAAAGCGATTTGTAGGATTCAAAATGGCGATTGATCTCTTCTACCCTCGGCAAGAGCAATCGGACGTCTTTTTCATGTTTGCCGCCGAATATTTTCTTCAATATATCTAACATCGACTCCCTTTAGTATGTAATTCGCCGAATACCCTTAAAATATAAAAATAAATCGAGAGAAGAGCAATCTACAGGGAAAATGGGGTGGTGGTACGGTTTCGAGCTATCCGATTGCTCGCAGCAATCGGATAGCTTGTTGACTGCTACAATTCCTGCAAAATGCAACACTACCGAAAGACGGGGCGGGGTCTTTTGATTTTGACGTTATTGATACGCCAAGTTATGCCTTTACTTTCCCAATTGAATCCGCGAGAATCTAGTAACAGGTATATGCAAAATAGTGACAGTGATGGCTTCAATATTCAACTGAATCGCGAGCCACTCATTTGCAAATGGGACTCAAAGGTCAATACGGCTGACTGGTGAATAGGAAGTGCTGTTTACCGGCGGCTGTTCACGGATTTAAGGAAGGATTCATCCATTGCACTTCTTTCTTCTTCTCGAGTCGGTTCGCGTAACGGGCGAGCACGAAGAGCAGATCGGAAAGACGGTTGAGGTACACTATAACGTCATCGCCAACATCTTCCGAACGAGACAGACGCACCACGGATCGTTCCGCGCGTCGGCAGACGGTCCTCGCAAGATGAAGATGTGAAGCGACAACGGTTCCCCCGGGAAGAATAAAAGCCTTGAGCGGCGTAAGCGAGATTTCAAGTGTGTCAATGACCTTCTCCAACAAACTGGAGGCGGAGTGTGTAATGCGAGGGATTGAAGAACCCTTGGTATCGTTAGGCGCGGCTAAATCCGCTCCGAGAATAAACAGATCTTGTTGGATAATCTTGAGAACAACGTCGATCTTCTTTTTCGGTCGTAGCGCGCGAACGACGCCTATAATAGAATTCAACTCATCGACGGCACCGTACGCTTCTATCCGCAACGCGTCTTTCGGCACGCGCTCCCCTCCGAACAAGCCTGTTTCACCTTTGTCGCCCGTCTTAGTATAGATTTTCATACGTTCAGCGTCAGCGTTTCTCAATCCTCTTAACCAATTCTTCAAGAGTCTTAATGCGCTCTTCGAGGGCTGTATCTCCCTGCACGGTCGTTTGGATATCGCGAAGTTCCGTCCGCCGCAACTCGTCGACCTTGTCGTTGAGCTCCTGAAGCATCAATTCCGATTTGAGATTCACCTGGTAATCGAGTTCGGCCTTCAACCGGTCAATTTTTTGAGCCCGATTCTGGCTCATCATAATTACGGGCGCTTGGGCTGCAGCAATAGTCGAGAGCATAAGATTAAGAAAGATAAAGGGATACATATCGAAGGGCTGAAACCAGAGCTGAATTGTGTTCATGGCCATCCACCCGAATAGAAATACTCCGAATGCAATGATGAACGCCCAACTGCCGCCGAATTCTGCAATCTTATCGGCGAGCCGGTCGCCGAAGCTCAACTGCTCCTCGATCTCCTCATTGACGTTCTTTGAGGCGAGCGACATCACGAGATCATCCGTCGCGCGCAAGCGCTTCCCTATCTCGCTCATCATGGCGATAGCTACCGCGGGGCGCTCCAGAAGAAATGTAACGAACTCCTGGCGTTTCATTTGGAGAAGGACACACTCTTCCATCGCCGTCGCTGTAGCCGTCCTCGGCTGACCGTCAATCAGAGACAACTCGCCAAAAAAATCTCCCTCATGGAGGTGCGAAATGCGGAGCTTCTCATTTTTCCCGCCAAGTGGCACTGAAATTTCAATCGTCCCTTTTTCGATGACGAACATCGAGGAGCCGCTTTCGCCCTTCACAAAGAGAACGTCTCCTTCTTTTAGAGTCCGACGTTCCCACAAATCCGAAAGCAATTCCTGGTCTGCCGGGGTCAGCCTCTCAAAGATCGGAATTTTCGAAATCACATCCAATGGAGCACCTTCTCCTCATTGTTGGGCGATGTCATTTTCTCTTGTGACCGCCTTTCCAAAAACTGGGAAGCTCGTTGTAGAAATATGCGGACGTTCGAATCCCGCCGAAAAAGTTGTCAAGATTTATGAACTCATCCGGCGAATGTGCATTTTCGTCCGGCAGGCCGAAACCAAGCAGCACGGTGTCAAGTCCGAGGATGTTCTTGAATTGCACAACGATGGGTATCGATCCACCTTCGCGTTGGTACAGGGGTTTTTTGCCGAAGCCTTTCTCTAGCGCAGCAACTGCAGCTTTTACACCCGGGCTGTCGATCGGGGTAATTGCCGCCTCGCCTCCGTGGAGCATGCGCACTTTGACATCAACGGTTTTCGGGGCGATCTTCCTAAAGTGTTTCTCAAACAATTTCGCGACTTCAGCAGAGGTCTGGTCGGGAACGAGCCGCATCGAAATTTTCGCAAATGCCTTTGCCGGAAGCACCGTCTTTGCACCTTCTCCGGTGTATCCTCCCCAAATGCCATTGCACTCCAAGGTCGGCCGGGCCCACACCCGCTCCAGGGTTGTGAAACCTTTCTCGCCGTACAATTGTTTCACCCCAAGTTCTTTTGCATATTTTTTGTCGCTGAACGGAAGTTTCTTGAACGACACTCGTTCCGCTTTCGTGAGTGGACGGACGGCGTCGTAAAATCCATTCACGGTCACTTTGCCGTTCTTGTCGTGCAACGATGCAATCAACTCGCAAAGCGCCTGCACGGGATTGTGCACCGATCCGCCAAACGAGCCCGAATGCAGATCGCGGTTCGGTCCGGTCACCTCAACCTCCATGTACGAAAGGCCTCGCAGACTGTAGCAGATGGACGGAACTCCCTTTGCGTACATTCCTGAATCGGAAATGACGACGAGGTCCGCCTTGAGCATTTCTTTGTGCTCTTTGACAAATCTATCGAGGTTTACACTCCCCACTTCCTCTTCCCCTTCAATCAACAATTTGATATTCACCGGAAGCGATCCAACTTGTTTCATGTACGCTTCAATCGCTTTGAAGTGAATAAAGACCTGGCCCTTGTCGTCGGCGGAGCCACGAGCGTATAGATTCTCTCCGCGAATCGTTGCCTCAAACGGCGGCGATGTCCAGAGGTTTAACGGGTCGACCGGCTGCACATCGTAATGCCCGTAAAAAAGAACGGTCGGATCGCCTGGGGAGTGCAGCCAATTGCCATAGACGAGCGGATGCCCGCCGGTTGGGAGAATCTGCACGCTTTCCATGCCGATCGTTCTCATCTGGTCGGCCGCCCATTGCGCGCACTTCATCATGTCGCCATCGTGATCTTTCTGTGAGCTGATACTGGGAATAGCCAAGAACTCTTTGAGTTCTTTCAAGTATCGTTCTTTGTTGGCCTCGATGTATGGCAGAACTTTTTCCATTCGTGCTCCCGGTAAGTATTGAAAGAGTTATTGTTGAGTATTGTTTTTGGAGTACACCCATACGAGATCGCAAAGCTATTTGATCCAGGTTCCCGAATCGACCTCGTTCGTCACTGTCAGCAAGGCGAACGAATCCCCGTCTCCCTGCGTTGCGAGGAGCATCCCCTGCGATTCTACACCCATCAAAGTTGCGGGGGCAAGATTTGCTACGACGATTATTGCTTTCCCGACAAGTTCCTCCGGCTTTCGCTTATCGGCTATGCCGGCAACGATCTGACGCCGTTCCGAGCCGATTTCAACCTGAAGCCTGAGCAATTTTTTCGATTTGGGAATCGCTTCGCATGCCAAGACCTTAGCGACTCTTAGATCTACTTTTCGAAAATCTTCCAGTGAGATTGTGGGTTTCAGAGGCAGCATTTTCTTTTCGGGAGTTGCCTCACTCTCGGGCGGATTCATCTTCTGCAATTCGTTTTCGATGGTCGCATCCTCAATTTTTTTGAATACTATTTCGGCCTTCTTCAGCCGGTGTCCGGTCACAAGGCGAAGTTCTCCCGCGTTGTCCCAAAGCTCTTCGGACAACGGAGTCGTTATGCTGATCATGTTCCAAATTTTCTCAGAAGAAAAGGGGACGATCGGCGCAAACAATACCGCAAGGCTCCGGACTATTTGCAGGCAGATATTGACGGTAGTGGCGCATTGCCCTGGATCGGACTTGACGGTTTTCCACGGCTCGCTGTCGTTAAAGTATTTGTTGGCTGCGCGGGCCAGGTTCATTACTTCCGCGGTCCCTTCGCGAAATTTGAATTTCTCAAACAACGCACCTACTGTTGCCGGAGTTTTCTTGAGCACGGCAAGAATTTCCCTGTCTCGATCGTTGAGGTTTCCACTCGCCGGCACAAGGGCAGCAAAGTTCTTTTCCGTGAAAGCAATTGTCCGATTCACAAAATTACCGTAGATATCGGCGAGCTCATTGTTGCTTTTCGCCTGAAAATCCTTCCAATAAAAATCCGAATCGCGGGTCTCCGGCAAGTTTGCCGTAATTGCGTACCGCAAGAGATCGGGTTCGAATGTCGCAAGAAAATCCTTAACATAGATGGCGTTGTTGCGGCTCTTCGAGAACTTCCCCCCTTCCAAATTCAGAAACTCGTTGGCGGGAACATTGTCCGGCAAAACGTATCCTCCCTTTGCCATCAGCATTGCTGGAAATACGATGCAGTGGAACACCACATTATCTTTTCCAATAAACGCGATGTACTGCGTACCATCATCCATCCAGTACTTCTTCCATTTCTCGGGGTCGGACGTACGCCGCGCCCACTCCTTTGTAGAAGAAATATATCCGAGTACTGCATCGAACCAGACATAGAGTACTTTATGCGGGAAATTTTCCAGGGGAACCGGGACACCCCAGTTCAAATCTCGCGTGACCGCGCGGTCCTGCAACGTATCCTTGAACCAACTTTCGCAGTAGCGAATCACGTTGTCCTTCCATTCGGTGTGCGATCGGATATAGTGTTCGAGCCGCGACTGGAAATCTCCAAGTGGAAGATAGAAATGTGTCGTGCTCCGGACGACCGGTGTAGCCCCGCACAGTTTGCACTTAGGATTGATCAACTCGATAACATCTAACCACGTTCCGCAGTTTTCGCATTGGTCGCCACGGGCGGATTCGCACCCGCACACCGGGCAGGTCCCTTCAACGTAGCGATCCGCCAGGAACATCTTGTTCACTTCACAATACAGTTGTCGATCTTGCTTCTCCTTAAGTATCTTTTTCGAATAGAGATCCAGAAAGAACTCTTTCGAGGTTTCATGGTGAAGTGGCAGGGATGTGCGCGAATAATTATCGAAACTGATGCCGAGGTCGGCGAAGGAAGCGGCGTTCATTGCGTGAAAACGATCTACGATCACCTGCGGCGAGACGCCCTCTTTGTCTGCGGTGATTGTGATCGGCACGCCGTGTTCGTCGGAGCCGCAGATGAAGAGGATGTCCCGATGCTGCAGGCGTTGGTAGCGCACAAAGATATCCGCCGGAATATATGCGCCCGCAAGATGGCCAAGGTGAACCGGCCCGTTCGCATACGGGAGAGCGGCAGTAACGAGAATTCGCTTGAACTTACCTTGCATTCAATAAGATTCGCTTTAATTGAACGGAGAGCGACAAGAGTACTAATGGAAGATACACATTTCCGCGAAGAAGTTCGAGTGCCCGTTCCACTGCGCCGATGGAGGCGGGAAAATTTGCATCGCCAAACCGGCTGACAAACTTCAACAAATCTTCCTGCTGATCTTGATTAATGATGCCCTCCACTCCCTGTTCTTTCATCAACATTGCATCGCGAAACCAAACGAGCAACAATGACAGGAACTGATCGACCGCGCCCCGGTCGTTTTCGGCGATGCGTCCTTCGATGTCTTCGAGCAACGTGACGCTCCGTCCGCTGAGCGTGGCGCGAAGGAAGCGAACCGCTTCCGCACGCTCTGAAACGAGGTCTTCATGTACTAATCCCAACGCTGCGGAATAGTCTCCGCTCGCGAGCCGGGAAACAAGCCGCGCTTGCTCCGGAGGAATGGTCTCCCGTTCCGTGAGAGCACGTTCGATATCCGCGTCGGTCAATAGTTCACACCTCACGCTCTGGCACCTTGATACAATCGTCGGCAACAACTTCTCTTTTCGAGAAGTCGTGAGAAGAAAAAGCGTGTCGCTCAACGGTTCTTCCAAAACCTTCAGCATCGAATTTGCCGACGTATCGTTCATCATCTCTGCATCGGAGATAATGAAGATCTTCATTCCTTTCTCATACGGCGCAAGCGATGATTCTTTCTTTACATCGCGAATGGTCCCAATGTTGATTTGCGTCGCTTTCGGGATTTCAAAATGGAAATACGGGTTCTTCGCTTTCTCTGCGATTTGACTTCGGATTTCTTCCCTGATATCCGGTTGAAATTTTCCTTCACCGTTGTCGTTGTTCTTCTCGGATCGCGCGGCCGGGAGCGCGAAGACAATTTTGAGATTAGGGTGCTGAAGGATGTGCATTTTTGTGCAACTGGCGCAAGTATCGCACGCCTTGCTCTCTTGCCTGTCACATAGAAGCGTTTTGGCGAACTCAATTGCGAGGGCATCTTTCCCCACACCAGGTGGTCCCCAAAGCAAGTATGCGTGCGCGACTCTCTTTTGTTCGATCGAGCGTTGAAGTATTTCCTTCGCCCGTCCTTGTCCGATAATTGAGTCCCAGCCCATTGATACCTAGAATGCCTGACCGATGCCGATATGGATAACACTGAATGATTCAGTCAATAGTTTTCTATTGAAAAGCCACTGACGATCGGGAGCTCCTTTCGGATCGTAAACCCGCAGTCCAAGGTCGAATCGCAACGGACCGACAAACGTCTCGTACCGAAGGCCAAATCCCGCCGCAATTGCGATGCTGCTCCCTTTGATTTCCGCGAGTCCGTTCCAAAGATTTCCGTAATCGATGAACATGACGCCCATGAGATTGTCGAGATTCATGATCCACAATTTCCCCGAACGAGGAAACAGGCTGATGCGGGTTTCGATGTTTCCCTCAAGGATAACATTCCCTCCTTGATCCGGGTTGCCAAATGCCGCGAGATCGCGGGACTTCCATCCGCGGATGCTGCCGCTTCCCCCCGCAAAGAATTTCCTCGTCGGCGGGACGGGCTCCTTGTTCTGCGGATTGTACAATTGAGCGGCACCGGCATGCAGTCTCAAGGCCCACACTACAGATTTTGTTCCGCCGTCAGAGAAATACTGGCGCACCAAAAAGGAAACCTTGTAATATTCCGCGTACGGCAGTCCTGAGCCGCGACTCCCGAGCAATTTAGGGATAAGTCCTGCCTCTTCAACTGAAACGGAATGAAAAAATCCGAGGGAGGGAGAGAAGACGTCGTTGGTCTTGTCCCGCTGCAATGTCAGCGTCAGAATGGAATTGAATTGTTTCTCGCGCGTCCCGGAAAAATCGTTTCGAGTTACTTTGGTGGTGTCGATATTGCTGATGCCGACGCGCTCCAGGTTCCAATCGGCGAAACCCACGGTGTAGGTGGCAAACTTGTTTGTAAGCCCGATTCTGTTTCTCAGCGTGTTGAGGTTATAGAATTTCTGCTTTTCATATTCCGCCGATATCGTCCAGCTTGCGCTCAATTTGTTGCTGAAAAAGTAAGGCTGTACCATTTGCATCTGCAGATCGGATTTCGTGAGAAGCGTTGGCTCGTTGACCCCTTCCTTGAACGCACCGGAGAAATTCAAATCTTGTATCGATTGCAGACGGAACCTCATCCGGGCCGAAAGATTTCTTGCCTGTCCGAAAAAATTGCGGTTGTTATAGCCGACGCCGAGACCGGTGTTGAATGCATTGTTCTCGTCATCAACTAATAATTCTGGAGTCACCTCCTGAAGATCGCGCGACCGGAGGAGAATGCGAATCGGAATGAAGGGGTGCGCCGCCGTATCGACGGGATTTTGAGATTCGATTTTCGCGCTCTCAAAAATTCCTATGCGATTCAAGTTCTGCTCGCTCTCGACTTTTTTGTTCTCATTGTAGATTTCCCCCGGGACAAAGTCAAGTTGACGAAACACGATCGTTGAGTCGACGTCGTCTTGGTTTGAGCTCATTTCGACATCACCAAAAACGTATCGTTTACCCGGTCGGTACGGAAACGTCACGGTCCAATTGTCGGTCGAATAGTAGGTCGTGGCGGTGACACCGTCGATACCCGCGGTCGTGTAGCCGTTATTCAGGAAAATTCGAAGAGCACGGAGCTGTTCGTGTTCGAGAACATCCTTCACATAAGGATCTCCTTGTTTCACAAGCATGCCGTCGAAGATCTCTTTTTGCACTTCGGGTGCCAATGAGTCGACCCCAAGAATCTTCAACGTGTCGATGACAGAGCGTCTATTTTCCCGGATCGATATTGTGAGATCAACGCGCTTGCTCTCATTATCGAACAATAGCGTTGTGTCGACAACGGCGTGGGAATATCCCTGGTCCTTCAGATACTGACGCAACCGGATCACGTCCCCGTCGAACAGAATAGGATCAAAATATTCCGGCATTGAACCAAGTTTCTTGTAGATGGTATTGTAGACGTAGGTCCAGAAGCGCGCAGGAGTCTCAGCCGTCTGCAACACTTCACGATAGACATCTTTGGGCGTCGCGCCGTCAATTTTGAACGCAATACTATTCACCTCATAAAGCCCGGACGGACTCTTGTTCTGAAAAGCATCCGCTGCCGGGGAACTCATGAGGATGGCAAGAATGATCGCGGCGGCACTGTATACGAGCCGGAGGCGATTATTCACGGAACGGGCAAACCTTAGATGATTTGGTAGAGAAATAGACATTAACAAAAAACCCAGCGCTGAGCCGCTGGGTCTTCTCCTTTGACGGTAAGAGTGGATTACGATAACGAAATACAAAGACAATCAGAATGCGCCAAATTGGGTTAGCAAATGGTCGAGCGGATCAATATTCACCCTCATCTTCATAGAAGAAATCTTCATCTGTCGGGTAGTCTGGCCAAATCTCTTCCATGCTTTCATACGGTTCATCGCTGTCTTCCAATTCCTGCAGATTCTCCAACACTTCAATGGGGGTTCCCGTGCGGACCGCGTAGTCGATGAGCTCTTCCTTCGTCGCGGGCCACGGTGCATCTTCGAGGTATGATGCCAGTTCCATTGTCCAAATCATAATCAAGCGTTCTCCAAATAGACATTTCTTTCAGACAATTTACCCACACGAGGCTCACTGAACCTTCGCCAATGCAAGCTGTTCGCGGATCTGCTTGTAATCGACGTCATCGATAAAATAAATTACAGGATTCTTCTTTTCGCCGTTGAAGCGGACCTCGTAGTGCAAGTGGGGTCCAGTGGACAGACCGCTGTTGCCCGAATATGCTATCAAATCACCCCGCTTCACCCTCTGGCCCACTCTCACCGCCGGGCGAAGCAAGTGGGCATACCAACTCTTGTATCCAAAGCTGTGATTCACCTCTACCGCAACACCATAATTGCTCGCCGAATTGCCCGCGAATTCGATAGTCCCCTCGCCGGTGGCATAGACGGGAGTGCCGATGTCATTCGCGATATCGACCCCCTCATGCGGCCGGACAATTCCCAAAATTGGATGAAGCCTCATTCCAAAAGCGTGGTACGAAAATGTGCCTGTCATCGGTTTGATCGCCGGGATATGAGCGAAGAGATCCTTATTGAATTTCGATTTCTTGTAAATGTCTTGATAACTCTGCTGCTGAAAGATTATTTCCCTGTCCAGCTTGTCGAGCAACTGCCCTGCGGAACTGATGAGGTCGCTCGCATCTCTCGAGATGATTCCGATGTTGGTTTCCTGTTTTGTGCCTCCGGTTCCTATCGCGCGGGTGTCTTCATCGACATGCGGCAAGTTCACGGCCAGCCGAAGCTGATTGTCCCTCTCGGCCAGCTTATCCATCGTCAACGACATATCAGAGAGCCGGGCTGTCAGGGTCTTGACTTCTTCCTTCAAAAACTGATTTTCTGTCGCTAGGAAATTGACCCGATTGAAATCGATCCCCAAGACGTCGCCGAGGTAGTGATTCACGGCCACCATCGCCGTCAACCCTGCCAGAACGGAAACAATAACCAACGCAGAAAATTTTAGTTTGAACCCTTTCGCCTCGACGAACGAAACGTTTTCTTCTGAGTAATAAAACAATTTTCGGCGTTTTTTCATCTACCCTCACGTTTAGTATACATCGCAGTGGACTCTTCGGCAAAGGCCGTAGTTTGCTCTACGGATAATCTTGCCTGAAAATATAAAAATAAACATGTTTTGTCAAGACGAAATCTCACAGAACTTCCCTTTTCCGAAAATCGCTTGAAATGCGTGGTATTAGTGCAAAGTCGATGAAATTGAGCGTTTACTCGAAGTCATGCTCAAAGTAATCGATGGCACGCTTTGCGGTTCCCTTGTTCTTCTGCGCAATGACGATCTCAAGTCTCTTGGAAAACTCTTTTGCAGCGTCATAGCCGTAATGCTTCAAAAGATAGTCGAGGGCAATCACTTCCGCAATGACGGTAATATTTTTTCCGGGAAAAATTGGGAGCTTGATGTGGGGAATCTCCACGTCCAGAATCGAAATCGTGGAGAGATCGAGGCCGGTGCGCGTAAAATCCTCGGCCGCTTTCCATTCCATCAATTCGACAACTACTTCGACCCTCTTTTGGAAACGGATCGCTCGAATACCAAAAATGCTCTGAACGTCAATAAGGCCGAGTCCGCGGATTTCCATAAAGTGCTTGACCAGATCGGTTCCTGCACCGATGAGAATTCCTTCTCCTTTGCGGGTAACGTTGACGACATCGTCGGAAACCAATCGATGTCCGCGCTCTATTAAATCAAGGGCAATTTCACTTTTCCCTATCCCGGACCTTCCGATGAACAGCAGTCCAAGACCGTAGACATCAACAAATGACCCGTGAATTGCCGTCTGTGGAGAGAATTGGTCGTCCAGAAAATCGCTAAGAAAATAAACCGCCTTTGTCGATTCAAGCGGGGTGCGAAACATCGGCACGTTGTGATCTGCAGCGAGTTGAATCAACTCCTTGTCGACCGGATTACCATTCGTGACCAAAATACACGGGATGGCAAATTTAAAGAGCGTATTGAATGCCTTGATCCTTTCGTCGAGCGGCATGCTCTTCAAGTAGCGGACCTCGGTATTGCCGAACACCTGGACACGGTCGTACGTGAACAATGCAACGTATCCCGCAAGTGCAAGACCCGGCCGGTGAATGCTCTTGTCGCGAATGATGTTGTCAAAACCAACATTCGTCATTGGCTCCAGCTTGAGACGCGTTTTGATGGTCTCGTACAAAAAGCCTACCGTAATACTGTGCTTTCGGATCTCTTTGGCTGATTCAAGTTTCATGGTAGCTGTTGCTCGTCATTATTCTTTTTCATTAATTTTTCGCACTTCACTTTTTTGTTTCTTATGAAGTTTGCTTTTGTAGCGCTGAATCTGGCGCTCGAGCTTTCCAATTGCCGAATCGATGGATTTGTGGTAATCGTCGCTTTTCTCGATAGCTTTGAGGAGCGAGCCGTAGACTGTGACGTGTATTTCGGCGACCTTCAGACTGTTGTGTGATCGTTCAAAGCTAAGAATGATGTCGGAGCGAACAATGCCGTCATAATATCGTTCCAATTTTCTCACTGCGTCGTGCGCGTAATCGCGCAATGTATCGTGTGCTTTGAAATGCCGGGCTGTGAATAGAATTTCCATAATCCCTCCGTCGGTTTAAGAAAGTAAGGGGAAAAGCGTAACAACCTTTCACAGTGTTCACGATGCTTTTGGATGAGCTTGCCGGTAGACTTTTTTTAGTCGTTCTGAAGTCATATGGGTGTAGATCTGCGTCGTCGATAGACTTTCATGGCCGAGCAATTCTTTGACGGCAAAGATATCGGCGCCGCGGTCGAGCAAGTGCGTTGCGAACGAATGCCGCAAGACATGCGGGCTTTGTTGTTTTATTTCAGAGACCTCTTTAAGATATTTTTTGACAATTGAATTAACCGCGCTGGGGTACAATCCTTTGCCTTTTACTGTAACGAAAAAAGCCTCCGCTCCCGGACTGCGATCCGCCCCCGATAATTCCTTTCGGTGATACTTGTAGTGTTCCAGGGCCCGCTGCGCTTTTTTCCCGAATGGAATAATTCTCTCTTTGTTCCCCTTGCCGACCACTTTCACGGTTCGCTCGTAAAAATCAATGTCGCCCTCTCTCAATTCCACCAGTTCCCCGCGACGCATTCCCGTACTGTACAATAGTTCAAGAATCGCCGCGTCGCGGGCGCCGAGCGTTGTCTCTGCGTCGGGGATATTCATCATCTCCTCCACCGTCCGTTCGTCGAGAAACTGCGGGAGTTTCTTCTCTGCTTTCGGCGTCACAACGTTGCTCATCGGATTGCTGACGAGAAGCTTTCTGCGAACAGCAAATTTGAAAAACGAGCGAAGCGCAGATATTTTGCGAACTACACTTTTTCTCGCCATCCCGCTGTCGAGGAGAAGGCTTAAAAACGATCGGACGATATCTTGATCGATGTTTTCTGGATGTTGAAGTGCTTCCGGGAATTGCGTTTGGAGGAACGACTGGAATTGGTCAAGGTCCTTGGTGTACGATATGCTTGTGTGAGGAGAAAAATTCCTCTCACGCTCAATGTACTCGAGAAATAATTCTACGAAATGGGTCAGCATCGGCGTGGGTTCACACGGCTATTGCCGTTTCTTCACGAACAAATTCCTCTTTGCAGTTCGGACACATCAAGTATTCCCCCTTTTTCTTCGAACTCTTCTGCACGAGGTACGGGTTCTTGCAGTTCTCGCATTCCTGGATCACTGGCTTGTCCCACGAAACGAAGTCGCATTCAGGATACCGCGAACAGCCGTAAAAATATCTTTTCCGTTTCGTCTTCCGTTCTATCACGTCCCCTTCTTTGCACTTCGGGCAGTTCAGGCCCATCGAGATCGGCTGCGTGTAGTTGCACTTGGGGTAATTCGAGCATCCCAAGAAAGTCCCGAAGGGGCCACCTTTCACCACCAAATCGCCACCACACTGTTTGCATTTCAATCCCACAGTGTGCTGGTGCTTTTCCACATCCGCGTCGAGGGGTTTTCTATTCTTGCACGCCGGATAGCCAGTACACGCCTTAAATTGACCGTAGCGGCCCCATTTAATGATCATCGGCTTGCCGCACAGATCGCATGCTTCGCCAGTTTCTTCCTGCAGGGATTTCTTGATACGCCCGGCATCCTTCTCGACATGATGGAGCGAATCGATAAAAGGATGGTAAAAATCGTCCATCACTTGCACGTAGTTGTTCTTTCCCGACGCAATGGTATCGAGCTCCTCCTCCATTAACGCTGTGAATTTCACATTGAGCACTTTGGGAAAGCTATGTACGAGAATCTTTGTCACGACCATCCCCAATTGGGTAGCAAAGAGCTTTCGCTCTTGCTGATCGACGTACTTCCTGTCAATGATTGTGGAGACGATTGCAGCGTACGTGCTCGGGCGACCGATGCCCAGCGATTCCAATTCTTTGATAAGACTGCTTTCCGTGTACCGGGCTGGCGGTTTTGTGAAATGCTGCTTCGGCAAGACACTGCGCAGGCTGGCGTGCTGCCCTACATTGAGATTCGAGGGAATCTTCGACGTCGGGTCGTCGTCGTCGGCAAGCCCCCTCTCGTCGATCACGTCATCGTACACTTGAAGAAAGCCACGGAAAATCGGCACCGAACCGGTTGCGCGAAATGTGTAGTCGCCCCCCGTGAGATCCACTGTCACTTGCTCAAAGGTCGCGGCAACCATCTGGCATGCGACAAAACGATTCCAGATCAACTCATACAAAGCGTAAATATCTTTGTCGAGATGTTTCTTGATATGCTTGGGAGCGAACTTTATCGTCGTTGGCCGTATCGCTTCGTGAGCATCTTGGGACTCTTTTCTTTTCTTAAAATGATGCGGCTCTTTCGGCAGATATTCTGGTCCGTACGAATCGTAGATAAACCCGCGCACCGCCGTCACCGCTTCATCGTTGAGGCGCGTCGAATCGGTTCGCATGTACGTGATTAATCCAACAATCCCTTCTTCGCCAAGGTCAATTCCCTCGTAGAGTTTTTGCGCGAGCATCATCGTCCGTTTTGCAGAAAAACGGAGTCGGCTTGCGGCTTCCTGCTGGAGCGTGCTTGTAATAAATGGAGCAGGCGCATGTCGCTTTACCGTCTTCTTTTGGAGATCAACAATCGAGTAGCTCTGCTTCTGGATATCGCTCGCATATCCTTGCGCCGTGGTGGCATCGGTGATTTTCGGTTCGCTGCCGTCTATCTTTGCGAGCCTGGCATAGAAGGGTTCGGAATTGTCCGGCTGGAATTTGCCGATGATGGACCAGTACTCATTGGGGACGAATTTCTTTATGTGATCTTCTCTCTCGCAAATAAGACGCAAGGCGACAGACTGCACACGCCCCGCTGAGAGTCCATAATAGATGGTCTTCCAAATAAATGGACTGAGTTTGTAACCGACGACGCGATCCATCGCACGGCGTGCACGCTGTGAATCAACAAGATGCTGGTCGATTTTTTTCGGCGATGCCATTGCCTCTGCGATTCCGGTCGGGGTTATTTCGTGAAATAGAACCCGGAAGATGTTCTTGTTCTTCGACTCAATTTCCTGAGCAATATCGAATGCAATTGCTTCACCTTCCCGGTCAGGGTCGGTCGCGATGTATACCTTATCAGCCTTTTCCGCATGGAGCTGCAATTTCGCGATTATTTCCTCTTTGCCCGGAATGGTCTCGTACGTGACGGCATACTTGTTTTCCACGTCCACGCCTAATTTACTCTTTGGCAAATTCTTGACATGACCGACAGATGCCTCGACAACAAAGTCCTTCCCGAGGTACTTGTTAATGGTCTTCGCCTTCGAGGGTGATTCTACTATAATCAGCGATTTGCTCATTCTTCGGGTTTATCCAGTCCGCTCAGTGTATGGTATCTTTACTATTAAGCATTATTCTGCTTCCCGAATTGCGGGAATCGTCGCCCTCCAACAAAATCGATGCAATGATAGTTTTTGTCTCTTGCACTCCTGCCGTCGGGTAATCTGCGAGCATCACGCGATCGATGACAGTTTCAATATCTTCTTCCGTTATGAGACGAAGTTCACGCAACTGGATCAGGTAACCGTACGCCTCCGGAGTGAACACCATGCGTTCCGCGTCGTGAAGCACGCGGTGCGAATGGGGGGAGCTCTTTGAGATTTCCGTGACCAAGTTTTCGCCGAGATTTATTTTCTCGTAGAGCCAACTGAATGCCGTGCTGATCTCGGTCGGCGTATAGCCGCTGTTGGTCAACACACTCAGATCAATCTCGCCGAGCGGAATATTGTTCCGTAACTCGCTCATCAGATAGACGATTATCTCAACTATTTTTTCGCGCATTGCTATCTACGTTTTAGCCTTCGACCTTATGTTCACCACCCCTCGAGCCAATGTAACAAAAAATACGGGACTGTCAAATAGCCCTTCTATTCCGGAAGCAAAGGCCGACGTATCTCTCCTGGAGGTCAAACATTTCTTTTCGTCGATTTGTTCTCCTGTCGTCGTAGCCGACTGCGTGCAGAATTCCGTGAACAATGAGACGAGTCAGTTCGTTGGCGATCGAGACACGGTACTGCCGCGCCTGCCGGCGCGCTTGTCTCACGTTGATGTAGATTTCCGCTTCGAGGGAGGGGAGTACTTCAATCGGAAAAGTAATGACGTCCGTGGACCAGCTATGCCCCAAATACTTCGTGTTGATCTTTTTGATCGCGTTATCGTCGACAAAGACGAGAGAAATCTTCCCGTTGGAAACTTTTTCCTTCTTTAGGACATAAGAGACAGTGCGATGCACTGCTTTCTTCGACATTCGTCTTTCCCGACGCCCATGCGAAACAACAACCTCGACCATCACCGCTTTCTATTCTTTACGGACTTTTTCGACGGTTCGGGCAGCTCGGATTCTGTGAGCGAGAGGGCGATCCCGGACAGCATCACTTCGGGTCCCAACTGCGTGAAATCGCCGGAGAGGAGCGCACGGTCGACATTTGCGTACAGCGAACAGCCGCCTTCTTTCTCGATGATGAGCCCGGAGACCTTGCCGTCGTGCTCGCCAATAAAGGTCACCTCTCCCAGCATTTGACTCACAATATACCCGGAACAAAAATGCAATTGCAGATGCGCATTGTGCGTATACACCGTCACCAGATTCCCGCGCTGTTTTCCAATCGGAATATTTGAATAGACCTCAACAGCGAGCTTGCGTTTCGTGCTGCTGTTCTCGACTTCAAATCGCACATTGTTGCCTCTTGCTTTCCCTTCCACACCGAGAGCTTTTCCGAGCTTCGTGAAGTCAGACGCCGTGAATACGAATTTTGAAGTTGCCATGTATCATCGAGATAAAAAAGAAAAACCCCGTCTTAAACATCTCGGGGTTACCACTGGTATATCTCCGTTGTCGACGCGAAGAGCCACGTACATGCACACCGAATGTATTGTCGTTTACAACCCACAGTATAATATAGAGATGGATGCCCGAATAGTCAAGCTGATTTTCGCTACCACGTAAGCTCGAGGCCTTCCCATGCTGCGGTACACTGAAACGTGAACTTCTTCGTTTTTATTTCTTTCTTTGCTTTGTCGAGGATGTCGTCGACTTTTTCGTCGTTGTGATTGGGTTCGTGGTGGAAGAGAACCAGATGCTTTGCGTTTGCTTCAGCGGCGACCTTCAGTGTGAATAGATAGTGCGAATGCCCCCAGCCCACTTTGTCGACGTACTCTTCCGGTGTGTAGGTACAATCATGAATAAGAATATCGGCGTCTTTCGCGAAATCGAACACCCGTTGGTTCGGATCACCCGGAACGGCAGCATACTTATCTTGGACGACTCTTTCAAAATTGGACATCCGCCCAGCAACTTCCTTGTCAAAAGGCTCATTGTCGCTGATATACACCAATGTCTTACCTTTGTATTCGAGCCGGTATCCGACGGTAAATCCCGGATGATTAACGTACATAGTCCGTACATGGGCCCCAAAAATGGTGAATTCTTCTTCTCCGATCGGGCGAAAATTTATTTTTGCCTTCAGCTCGTTCAACTGGACCGGAAAATAAATCCTGTTCATCTGGTCCGCGATAATGCGCTGCAGGTTAATCTCTTTCCGTTCTGTGCCGATGATGGTGATCTCATTTCCTGATATCAACGCCGGCTTGAAGAAAGGAAATCCCTGAATGTGATCCCAGTGCGGATGAGTAATCAG
>JAGVPT010000212.1 GCA_020052095.1 Bacteroidota bacterium
TGCTGAACAGCTTTTTCGGCAAGCAGGCTTCGCTTTGGCAGGCGGGGTGACTTTTCACAACGTGATGCCTTTCCGAAGGAACCCTTTGGGTTGGCAGTGGCAAATACTGGGTTTTCGTCCGAGTCTCTAGCACTCTTGCCGAAAGGTCATGTTCCAAGCTGAGCCCCATGATGAAGCAATTTCCTGTAAAGAGTGTGAGCTTGCAAGGAAAAATATCAATGTCCATTTTTCGGTGGAGAGGATATCATCCATCGACTATCTTATACTCAAGAAACTTGTTATCATTAAATTATTGGTGATCCTATGATAGAACTTCCTCCACCGTCGGAGATGGAACGGGCGTACAAAGCCAGCGACGGATCGTACGACGGAATTTTCTTCCTTGCAGTTCGCACAACCGGCATTTTTTGCCGCCCTTCGTGTCCGGCACGCAAGCCGTATCCGCGCAATGTTGAGTATTACGCTAGCGCAAAAGAAGCCATTTTCGCCGGTTTCAGACCATGCAAGCGCTGCCATCCGCTCGAATCGAATGGCACCACCCCATCATGGATCACCGGTTTGCTCGCCCACGTTGAGCACGACCCGACAGCCAGATATTCTGATGCGTTTCTTCGATCAATAAAAATCGATCCAACTCGTGCACGCCGCTATTTCCAAAAAAATTACCGCATGACCTTTCAAGCATATTGCCGCGGACGACGTTTGGGAAAAGCGTTGGAACAAATCCGCCTTGGCGTCGACCTTGACGATGTCGCGCTCGGATATGGCTACAATTCGCACAGCGGATTCCGCGATGCGTTCACACGCACGTTTGGAAATCCTCCAGGCCGCAGCCGAAGCGCCGACTGCATCGTAACGGCATGGATCGAGAGTCCGCTCGGTCCTCTTCTTGCCGGCGCCACGTCCGAGGGAATATGCCTGCTGGAGTTTACCGACCGGAGGATGCTCGATGCTCAATTTGCCTCGCTCCGGAAATATTTTTCATGCGCTATCGTACCGGGCGAAAATCACCACATCAAACAGCTTAAGAGAGAACTCGATGAGTATTTCCGCGGCTCGCTGACGAAATTCAAAGTTGCGACGGTCTATCCCGGCAGTCCGTTCCAACAGCGTGTATGGAAGGAGTTGCTGAGAATTCCTCACGGAAAAACTGTCTCGTATGAAGAGATCGCCCGCCGCATAGGGTCGCCGACTGCCCAGAGAGCGGTAGGACACGCAAACGGATTAAACCGCATTGCTATTGTGATTCCCTGCCATCGTGTTGTAAACAAAAACGGTGAACTTGGCGGCTACGGAGGAGGACTGCACAGGAAGCAGAAGTTGCTTGAGTTGGAGAGGGGAAAAGAGAAGTAAGCAGTAGTAGGAAGTAAGGAACGTGAGGTATGAGAAGTAATGTGTGAGAGATTTGATGGTTAGAATTTTGTGTTCAGAGAATAGAGAAAGAGAATGAGCGCGGGCGCAGCGCTCCCCTCTCTTATCGTTAGGTCACTGTCAATTAAAATTACTACCGTTCAACGATGAGATGAATCAGATCATCGAACAGCCATTCCTTTCAACTTGGCAATCCGCATTTTTGCATCCTGCAATTCAGGGGCTTTGAAATCCGCGTCTTTCCAAATATCCAGGAACTCTTGATATTCTTTGATAGCGTGATTCTTTTCTCCCTGCTGTTCATACGCAACGCCGAGCCAGTAGTGTGCCTTGACAGTGGCTGTTGGCCAGTCCTCTAACACAGGTAAGAAGAAAAGACTGAAATCGGGAAAGTCTATGGGTGCCCATACCGCAATTCTTTGGAATTCTTCAATTGCTTCTGCAACGCGGCCGGTTTTCAAAAGAGAGACCGCAACGGGAAAGAGCGGAGCATGCCTCGGTTGTAACCATTGGGATGTTTTTTGATAACGTTCCAAAAACGTGCCGTAATTTCCTTTCTCGAATTCCCCGAGCGCGCTTGTGTATTCCGATATTGCCTTCTGGTTCGGACTATCTTCATGGAGATCATGCCGTATATCATCGATCAGTTTCGAGTACATGGCGGCATTTCCATTCTTGAGGTACGCCAGCGCGAGCATGTCCCGTCCAAAGATGACTGATTCTCGGCCTTTTTTCATTTCCATGGAATATCTTTGTGCATAATCCAAAAGTGCGGGGTTGTCTTGTTGTTGGTACGCAATGAGCATCAATCCAAAATAGATGTCGGTGACCGGTTCTTGCAGTTTCAGTGCTTGAGAGGATTCGAGATTTCGACGGAGGATAAGCTCCGACTCTTGCATTCTCCCGCGGTGCATGGGAATAATCGAAAGCATATTCTCGGCGTTTGCTTTTTGGATGTTATCCGATGTTGATCCCCATACCCGAAACTTCTTCTCGGCCGTTGCATAGTCTTGCTTGATCACAGAAACGTGACCGATCTTGTACGTCGTAGGGAAGTCGCTCTTAAACGAAACCGCCTTTTGATACCAATAAAGTGCGGAGTCGAGCTCGCCAAATGCGCAGCAGATTTCTCCTTTGCTGTCGTACGCATTGGGCAATGCCGGCGACAATTGCATGTAATGGTAAATAGCAGTCATCGCCTCATTGTGTTTGTTGAGCATCATATATCCATAGGCCAAGGTATTCCATGCTAATCCATCGCGCGGGTCATTTTCCAATGCCCGCAGGCAGATTGCAAGGGCCTTCTCATAATTTCCTTGATTGGCAAGGCCCGATACCAAACCGAGATATGCACGCTGCTCATGAGGATATTTCTGAACAAGTTCCTCTAAGAGCGACACCGATTTCGCAAGGTTTTTCTCAACCCTTGAGGCATACTCAGACTGGATTGAAAGCCGCTCTTTCTCCGTGACCCGGTCGCTCAACTGCCACGCTTTGACGAGAGCGCTCTTCTTCATCGCCCTATCCTGTTCCAGACTTAGAATTGCGAGTCCGAAGTACGCCATGGCAAAGTTGCTGTCGAGTTCAATTGCCCTCTTAAATGCCGCTTTAGCTTCTGAGTTGTAGAACTTTTCATTGAGTTGAACTCCTTCCAGATAAGAACGATACGCCTCGGGTGACGACGTTGTCACGTTCGCTACAGATTTTGCGTCCTGGAGTTCATTCGGAGAGACTTTCAAATCGTTTTTCACAAGCAAGGCAAGTGTATCGACAAGAGAGAATATCTTGTCCGATGAGAATCCCGACAGGCGTTGTGTGCTGAGAATCTTACCAGATTGTACTTCGATAAGCCGGTACGTGATCGCCAATGACGGTTGTTTTTGGAGGATGCTCCCCAGAAGCATCATCGATACGCCGGCGCGCTGGGCTACTTTCGTTGCCATTGACGGACTGATCGTGCGCGCGTCGGCCTGGCCGAGTTCCTTTTGAAGGTCATACAATCGCTCGCGACTGATCACTTCGAGATCTTTCGTTTGAAAGAGAGACGTTGTCAGAAGATTGGTAAGCATTTCGCCGGTGTGGTCTTTATCTTCCGGGTCAGGAATATTTTCGAAGTACATCACCGCCAGGGAGTTTTTCTCGGAAGCTGCAACGCCTTTTTGCGTACTGATCTGAAAATTGAATGGATTGAAGATGAGGAGCAGAATGACGACAATGACAATTGCAGCCGCAGGAATGATATACCGAAGAAAGCTTTGTTTCTTTTCTACGGCCGGCATGGAAGCTTGGCTCATCGTTGCTGTTGTCGCATAGCCGGCGCGTGCGTATTCGAGATGCTTTCTCTCCCGACGAATGTCCGCAAGCATTTCATCGACATGCTGGTACCGATCTTCTTTATCCTTAGCAATCGCTTTCGAGACGATTCTCTCAATCTCGGGAGTAACCTTTTCGTTGAATCGAGCAATGGGAACCGGATCTTCATTAATGAGCGAGTACATCAACGCGGCATGGTGTTCCCCTCGAAACGGAAGCTTGCTCGTAAGAAGCTCATAAAGGACAACGCCAAAGGAAAAGATATCTGAGCGTTGGTCGACTTCCTCCCCTTGCGCCTGTTCCGGGGACATATACGCAGCCGTCCCCAGGGTCGAGCCCGCTTTTGTGAGCTTGGTGGAGCCTTTCACCTTCGCCAACCCGAAGTCCATGATCTTCACTTGGCCTTTCGGCGTGACCATGATGTTGTCAGACTTGATATCTCGGTGAACAACCCCTTTTTCGTGCGCAGCACTCAGGCCGTCGCAGACTTGAATCGCGATATCCAATGCTTTCTTGACGAGGAGTGAGTCCTCCTCTATCAATTTTTTGAGCGTTTTTCCCTCAACATACTCCATCGCAAGATAGATCTGATTTTCGAATTCCTTGATCTCATAAATCGTGGAGATGTTAGGGTGGTTCAACGCAGAAGCTGCCCGAGCTTCATGGTGGAATCGTTCTTTCTCAGCCGCATCCGAAGTCAAATATTGCGGGAGAAACTTCATCGCCACAATGCGATCGAGTTCTGAGTCGTGGGCTTTGTAAACGATACCCATGCCACCCTCGCCCAACTTTTCAAGAATTTTGTAGTGAGAGATCGTCTGGTTGATCATAGCAAATTCCTTAGTTCATCCTTGCGTTCGGTAATATAAAAATTTCCTGGATCGGACTTGTTACCAGTCTGTTGCCGAATTCCAGCATGAGGCCGAACGCAGCAACGATATCCACTTTAATCACGCTCCCGCCCCATGTGCATCCCGGGATGGTTGTCCTCACCGGCGATAGTCCTCGGCGATCAAACCATCCGCCGGAGACGTTGTAAACACCGGGAGAATCCACGCGAATCGAATATACTGAGTTGCACGTCTTCACAAAGACCCAGTCACCCACGGAGAGATCTGATTTGTGGACTTCTTTCAGCCTGTCGGATGCTTTGATCATGGCACCGAGCGAACCGGTGAGAGTTGGTTTCATAGCAGTTGTTGATTGTTCGGTGCCCGTTTGTAGTGTTTGGTTTTGGTCCTGGATTATGGGTTCTGATTTCTAAGTTCTGAGTCCTATAGCGTGATATCGTTTTCCCGACTACAGAAGTTATTCCTTCATAAATTCATTCGCTAATCTATCTACTCTTTCATTTTTTCTTGACGTCTGTATCCCAGTTTACAACAAGTATGAGAGGAGAGGAGGGCTGAGTTTCAACCGGCACATTCAGAATGAACCGCTTGCCATCAGCCATCACATCGTAATTCTCTCCTCTTATCTCGAACAGAGGATGCACAGAACTTACTTCTACAGCGGAGCCTTTCTGCGCAATTTCCGCTTTCATCAATTTGCTGTCGTTACTGATATAGTATATTTCCCTTCCGTCACGACGCCAACTTGGAGTGAACCCACCAGCCGTTGAAACTTGCCATCTCCCTCCAGGTCCGGGATAAGGTCGTAGATAAACCTCCGCTTGCCCGGATTCATTGCTGCTATATGCAATCCAGTGCCCATCGGGAGAAAAACGAGCTTCACCCTCATAAAACTCTGTTTGCAAAAACGGAATTGCTCTATGTTCTCCATTCATCGATAAAACCCATATGTCGCTTTGTGTTTTGGGACCTGCATTGACGGTATAAGCCAGGAAATTACCATTGGGTGACCAGTCTGTCGGGTTTTTGCCTTCACCGGTTTCGAGCAAAGCTTCCTCACTTACAGCACCACTTGAAGATTTGACATACAGGTCAATTTTCCTTTTTCGACTAGAGGAGAATACAATCCGATTTCCGTCAGGCGACCAAACAGGATTAAGCTCTGCAGCGGGGTCAAACGTAAAGCGTGTTTTCAACCCGCGACGTATTTCATAGATCCAAACGTCGTTGTTGCGAGATTTTTGATCGAAGACGCTCAACGCTATGCGCTGACCATCGGGAGAAATTCGAAATCCCAAGTATTCTCCCATATCTCCGACCACTGCGAATGCTTTTCCGGTGCGATCTACAAGACTAAGCTTCGAGCCGATTTGCACATTTCCTGTTTGATATACCAAGAGTCCATTTTCAGAAGCAGAGAAGAGACCCCGGTGAATCGACGGATCATACGCAATCCCCTGGACTATCGCGGTAGCTTCTCCTTCAAGTTCCAATGAATGGATGTTGAACCGTTGTGCTATGAGGCTGTTACCTCGTACGAAAAGAAGATTGCCCGATGCGTATACTGCGTTCGATGATGCATTCAGAAGAATCTTGCTGACTTTCCTGTCGAGTGATGCAACACAGATTGCGTCACCCTCGCCTTGCGCGCCGGTCGCAACAGTGCGGGCAAAATACAGAAAGTGTTGACCATCGGGCAAAAAGAAAGGCCACCGATGCGTTGTTTCTTTTCGCATTGAATCGAGGTTCGTGATTAACGTTGGAGTTCCTCCCGATGCCGAAACCGCAAATAGAGGGACCCCAGCACCCGGAGAAAACACAATCATGCCTTCGTTGCTCCACGTGCCGCCGCGGGAGTCCCCTGCATTACAAATCGTGATGGGGGGGCCCCCCGAAGCATCGATTTTCTTCAGTTTACCTTGTGCGACAAACCCGATAAACTGATTATCGGGCGACCAGAAGGGATGAACGGCGCCCTCTGTGCCGGCGAGCGGCTGTGCATCGAGTGCATCCAACCATCGGACATAAAGATGTCTTTTATCAGAAGAATCCCTCGCAACAAACGCAACCCGCTTACCGTCGGGTGAGATGGTTGGAGGGCCGGAGGTGTTTCCAAAAAAGTAAAAGCTCGCTTTCTCCGGAGGTGAGATCACGGAGCGGATCGTATTTCCTTGATTCGGAGAGCTGCGAAAGAACATGATTCCGAACATAACTGAGCTGACAAAACAAACGGTTGCAACAAGCCACGGAGTAAGTCGTCTAATGGGAGACGCGGATATGGACTGTGAACTTTCGACGGATTCGCCTGAAGGCGGAATGTACGCCTGACGCACCGCAGTTATCCTGCTCACTCGCTGCCGACTCGATTCGCGCTTGAACCGCCTGAGATCAACCGAGACCTGCTTCACTGATTGCGTTCGCTCGTTCACATCTTTTTCTAAACATCCCAACACAATCGCATCGAGGCTTGGCTCGATCTCCGGTTTGACGGAAGACATCGGCGCCGGATCTACATTTACGATCTCATACGCCACTGCAGTCTCATGGACGCCTTTGAACGGCAACTGTCCCGTGAATAATTCGTAGAGCAAGACACCCATCGAGAAAATATCCGAACGATGGTCAGCATCCTGACCCTGAACTTGTTCAGGCGACATGTAGCCTGCGGTTCCAACCGTGCTACCTTCCTTTGTCAGCCTTGAAACACCCTTCAATTTCGCAAGGCCAAAATCCATTATCTGTGCTATGCCGTCCTTGCGGATCATAATGTTATCGGGTTTGATATCCCGATGGACGATACTCTTCTCATGAGCCGCTGCAAGTCCATCGGCTATCTGGATGCCAATCTCAATTGCTTGTTTGAAACTTATTGTCCCTTTCTTTTCTCTCAGTGTTTGCCCGTCGACAAATTCCATCACGATGAACATCTGCCTGCCCGCCAGAGCGCCAGCGGAGGCGGGCCCATCATGTTCCTGAATGTCGTGGATCGTGCACACATTCGGATGGTTGAGCGCTGATGCTGATTTGGCTTCCTGAATGAACCTCGCTTTGTCCTGTTCCGATGCGGCAAGGTGCGGAGGGAGGAACTTCAGCGCGACAAACCGATCGAGTTTCGTGTCCTGGGCCTTATACACCACGCCCATGCCGCCCTCACCGAGCTTTTCAATTATTTTGTACTGTGAGATTATTTGTCCAATCATATACCGCACCTTACCGAACCTTTCTACGATCTCCGATGCAATACCGTGTAGGCAGTCACGGGTATTCGCATAAGAGAAGTTAAACTCTTCTTTCGATTCTTCCGATTAATAGCACCCCGATTTATCGGGGTGTTAGGTACACCGAAACCTCACAGGGAAACCGATTCATCGGTTTCTCCAATTGGATCGAAGCCGTATTTTTTCAAGATTTCATTATACTCAGCGAGAAACGTCTTCGTCCGATGATGCTCATCCTGCTGCGCGATGTATCTCCTCACGACATTGAGATGAGATGGACTCACCGAGAAAGCGCCATATCCCCTCTGCCAACTGAATCTCTGGGGCAACAGGTTATTGTCGTTTATCCAGTGAGAAGACTCTCCCTTGAGCAGTTTCGCAATCTGATCAACTTGCTGGTTGCTTAAGAGGTAGATCAACGCATGCACGTGTTCGACCTGAACATTGACGATGTCGAGCAGGATTTCGTTTTCTTTCGCGTAAGACCTGATATGGTCTTCAATCCGAGGCCGTGCATCCTTTGAGATTAGCTTCTGCCTGTTTTTCGTAGCCCAAATAAGATGAACAATGATCCGAGTGTATGAATGTAACATCTCCCCCTCCTGAGATTGAAACCGTTGAAACGGTTTGCAGTTATGTGAGCTTGAAATAAGTCACCACAATAAATTGTGGTGCTAAATAAATTGTGGTGCTAAATAAATTGTGGTGCTAAATGAATTGTGGTGTTAAACGTATTGTGGTGCTATATGAATTGTGGTGCTATATGAATTGTGGTGCTATATGAATGTATCATTTCCCCCCTCCCTCCCGAGACTGAAACCGTTGAAACGGTTTGCAGTTGTGTGAGCTTGAAATAAGTCACCACAATAAATTGTGGTGCTAAACGTATTGTGGTGCTAAATAAATCCCAGCCATAAATCAAGTCCCTTGACAAATGAGATTCGTTGGCTAGCGTCAATGTAATAAGAGAGTGGAATCTTCTGTCTTAGGTTTTCTAAACGATGCCCATCCCCCCTCACCGAGCCTATCAATGATATCATAAAGAGATATTGTTTGTCCAACCTGTTCGCTCACCGAGTCGTCTACGACCCTAGGGGTCGGTAGACCTCGACGAGTCGAGTCGTCGACCGTAGGGAGGCTTCGACCATCTTTTTGGTGAATCATTTGAATGACATTCCCTTCAGTTTCGTCATCCTCGCTTTTGCGTCAATCAACTCTGGCAGATCTTTGTCTGCATCCTTCCAGAGATTCAGAAACTTCTCATAGTTTGCGACGGCGAGTTTTTTATCACCCTTCTTCTCGTTGATCTTCCCCATAAGAAAGAAACTTTTCGGATAGTAGACACCACGCCACCCCCACGAGTTATTGAGAGATTCCTGCAGTAGGGCAAGATGCGCCAACGCATTATCGAAAAGTCCCGCTTCGAATTCGCACATGGCGACTGGATAGAGAAGAAAAATGTTTAGATGCTTGAATCCTCTATTCTCAGTGAGCACTGTGTCGAGATAGGTTTTGGCAGTTGTGCACTCATGATTGGTGGCATAGATCAGCGCCCGGTAGAATGGATCAACCCAACGAATCGCGCTAAATCTTTTCATAAAAATGTTTTCTGCAGAAGGAACATCTTTCCGAAAGACATACAGGTCCGCCAGAAACGCCCAATAATCGATATTCTGGATTTTTGTCTGCACGCTATAGGTTTTCTCAGCGAGCGTTATTGCGCTCTTGATGTCATTCTTCTGAAGAACAAGCATAAGAGCTTTGTGCATCATTGCTCTTGAAGCACCGACCGTATCACGGAGCTGCCAGTAAAGCTCGATTGTTTTATCAAGGTGGTGCATCGATTCTTGGTACTTGCCACGGTAAAGGGACACAGAAGCAAGCCGCTCACTGCCAAAGCACCTCGCCTGTAACGCTTGGGTTTCTTGCACTAGTGGAAGAAGCTCAGACTCCGCTCCGTTATAATCCTCCTTGTAGGTAAGCACATCAGCGATAGTGCCGGAGAGCTGGAAATTCGAGGGAAAGAGATCACGCGCTTGCTGCAGGGTTTTCAACCCTTCTTCAAGTCTCTTAAGCTCCACATATGATCGCATAAGTAGGTCGTAGGCCTCTACTGAACCCGCCACTGCAACATACTGTTTTGCCACATCCAGCATTTTTTCGTACTGCCGGGTATCCCGATATGTCCAGCCCAGATGCTCAAGCGCGCGTTCCATCGTGGGGTCCATCGCGAGGACTCTTTCGAGGTACTCAGTTGCGGCGTTCATATCGCCGTTATGGTATGACCAGTCGCCAATATTGTATAACATCTCCTTTTCGTTGGGATAGACTTTTTCCATTTCTCGAAGCACCGAAATGCCTGCTGCAAAGCCCTGATAGATTTCTGCCTCTATTGCACGCACGAGATACCGTTCTTTTTCGGGAATCCGGTCAATGTGAGCCATTGAATTCTGCACTGAAGCTTTAGCCCGCTCTTGTGCCCCCGTTTCCCAACTGGTTGCATACGCAAGCCGGTAATATGCAAGCCCAAATGTTGAATCGAGTGCAACAGCTTTTTTATACTCCTCCTGTGCTTCCACATATTTTACTCTGTTCATGAGTTGCTCGCCCTGGAAGAAATGCTGGTAGGCCTGCATGTTCGATGTCGTTATTTCTGCAACATTCTTACTGGCAGACTGTATCTCCGCTCGGTTTTCTCGGAATCCCTCTCTCGTCTTCTGGGAAAGCTTGTCCAATAATGAGGGAATACTCTCCTGTCCCTCGCCAGTCTCTGTCGCCGCAAAAAGGTATTTGCCTTCCTTGGGGTCGACCACTTTAAGATCGATGGTGTAGACCTTGCCAAATTTTCGAATCGAAGCGAGCATCAACGAATTGATGCCGGCTTGGTTACAGATTTCTTTCCCGAGTGACTCATCGACGCGATCAACCGCATTCTTGCCAAGTACCTTGAGGATATCAAACATGCGCGAGCGCGGAAGGACATCGAGCCTGCGGGATTGTTCGAGAGCGGTGATCAACATTCCGGAAAGGCCGTCCAGCTCCGGTTCTTTTGTTTCGTTCACGAAGTCAGCAATAACGATGGGAACACGTACGCTCGAGACTTCCCCTCCACCCAGAAGATAATATCCTGCAACTCCTATCAGAATTGCAACAACGGCGATTCCTCCATAGAGAAGAAGTCGATTTTTCCTTTTTGATGTCTCACTTTCGATCGATGGTGAAATTTTAGGTATATCAACATTAGAAGATCGTATGTCCGCACTGGAGGTGATAGGTACGGCGGGCATAGATGTACGATATACTTTTGTGGAATCTTTCTTAAGCCGTCGAAGGTCAATGACCATATCGTGAATGGATTGGTAACGGTCTTCGGGATTTTTTTCTAACGCTCGGCCGAAAATATGCAAAACTTCAGAAGGTACTTCGGGAATATATTTTACGATCGATTCAGGTTCTTCATTCACGATCGAATACATCATCGCTGCCTCGTGGTCGCCGCGAAACGGGAATTGCCGCGTTAATAGTTCATACAAAAGAACACCAAACGAAAAGATATCCGAACGTGCATCAACGTCTCCTCCTTGAATTTGTTCGGGAGCCATATATGCCAACGTGCCAACGGTGCTTGATGAGCGGGTAAGTTTGAGAGAACCTTTTAACTTCGCCAATCCAAAGTCCATCACTTTCACTTGTCCCTTGGAGTTGATCATAATATTATCCGCTTTGATATCTCTATGAACGATCCCTTTGCTGTGTGCTTCCTGCAACGCTTCACCGATCTGGATGCCATATTTTATGGCAGCTTCCATTTTCATCGGGCCGGATTCCAGCTTTGTGCGGATCGTTGCACCGTCCACATATTCCATCACGATGAAAGGCTGTTCAGATTCTTCCTTGATATCGTAGATCACGCAGATATTCGGATGATTGAGCGCAGCAGCAGCCTGAGCTTCTTGCAAGAATCTTTCCCGCTCAACTCCACCTGTTGGTATGTGAGGAGGGAGAAATTTGAGGGCAACTTCCCGGTTCAGTTTTGTGTCATGGGCTTTATAGACAACTCCCATGCCTCCTTCGCCGAGTTTCTCGATTATTTTATAGTGTGAGATTGATTTGCCAATCATAATTGAATCCTTCCGCTCCCGCCAAAGAGCGGCGTCCCGCAAAGCGGGATCAAAATCACAACCATTCGCTGAAAA
>JAGVPT010000045.1 GCA_020052095.1 Bacteroidota bacterium
CGTATCCTCCTTAGGTTTGATAGGAAACTCCTATCCGTTTTTGGTATCCTAAGATACGGATGCGCTTTTTTATTTACACAACTTTTAAAGATAGCTCCCTTTCCATTGATTGAGACGTGAATTTGCAGATTTATATTAGACGAATATACTACTTTTTGATTTTGAATGCACGGTTGATGAGTATCAGTTAGCGTCTCATTTTGAGCATACTTATCCATTCTCTTCTTTCTCTGATGCCAGAGAAAGAAAAATAAGCTCAGCCAAAGGCTGATGAGCCTTCGGCTCAAAAGAGAGCTTTCCGGAATCGTCCCGAAGGGATCGAGACTGTGTAAAAAGTACTGTCAAAAATTTTCAGTGGGGAATATTACACATAGATTCATCTTTTCAATCGCCTGCGGTTACGAATTGTTTGTATTGCTGTAACCTTTCCCCCACAGCGAGTACATTTTCAAAATCGTGCATCGGAAATAATTACTTTTTACACAGTCTCGATCCCTTTGGAACTTTCTCGGAAAGAAAGTAACATCGTTCGTCAGGATTCGACCACTGATCCAATCACACTACGCCCACAACACTAATCCCTGCTTGCGAGGATTGTCGATATCCCGGTGATGCGGAAGAATCCGAACGGTGAAGCCGAGGCGCCCGCTTGAATCTGATTTTATCGTCCCGACGAATTCGTGAATCGTTCCTTTCAGCTTAGCGAGGGCATTCATCGTTATGATTCTCGGCTTCACAATTTCCCCATTGGAGTTCAATGCGCCATGGTACAACTCTACAGAGACGTCTTCGGGTGTCAGAACACCGAGATCGACTATCGCGTGCACATCCAAGGACTCGCCTACCTTCATTCCTTCCTTGCCACCTGCTTTCACCTCTACAATTTTCAACTTCATCCAATGATCCTGCACTTTTGTTCTCCACGCGGCCAGCACCTTTGCTCCCTGCAATTGATTGGAGACCAGCGACAATTGACGCGTATGTGCCGGTAAGTAGAACTCTTCCGTATATTGCCTGACCATTCTATTTGTATTAAAGACGGGGCAAATCTCTCGCATCGAAGTTTTCATTTTGCTGATCCATCCGCGGGGCAATCCGTCTGCTCCGCGATTATAGAAGAGGGGCACGAGTTCTTTCTCAAGAAGGTCATAGAGAGCATTCGACTCAACTTCATCCTGGTATGTCTCATCGCCGTACTCTTCACCGCGCCCAATAGCCCAGCCGGTGTTCGCATTGTATGCCTCAACCCACCAGCCGTCGAGCACGCTAAGATTGATTGCGCCGTTTACGGAGGCTTTCATCCCGCTGGTGCCGCTTGCCTCGTAGGGACGGCGGGGTGTATTCAACCAGACGTCAACCCCCTGCACAAGGTACCGTGCGACGACCATGTCGTAGTCTTCGATAAACACCATGCGCCGACGCACCTCCGGCTGCCGTTCAAAATGAATGATCTGCCGAATCAGCTCCTTTCCGGGATTATCCATAGGATGGGCTTTGCCTGCGAATATGATTTGCACGGGACGGTTCTTGTCGCCAAGAATGTTTATCAGTCGCTCTGCATCGCGCAAGAGCAGCGCCGCTCGCTTGTACGTCGCATACCGCCGGGCGAAGCCGATTGTGAGCGCATCGGGATTCAATATCTCTGCTGCTTGAGCAACTTCCGTGCGTAGCGCTCCACGGGCTTCCAATTGCGATCGCAGACGTTGGCGGGCAAACGCAACGAGCCGTTCGCGACGCCGCTCATGCGTGCGCCAAAGTTCTTCGTCGGGAATTCTATGCACCAGACTCCAGAGTGCGGACTCATCGACATCGTCCTTCCATCTCGGTCCAAGATATCGTTCGAACAATCCCGCCATATCACGACTCACCCATGAGGGCGTGTGCACGCCGTTCGTGATCGAACCGATCGGCGTGTCGGAAGCAGGGATACCGGGCCACACGTTCTGCCACATTGCGCGTGAGACATCACCGTGCAGTTTACTCACGCCGTTGCTGTATGCGGACATTCGAAGAGCCAGGATCGTCATGCAAAAATCTTCGGCATCGTTACTCGCGTCGCGCCGGCCCAGTGCGAGAAAGTCTTTGCGAGAGATGCCAGACTTCTTGTAGAAATCGGTGAAATACTTATCCATCAAAACCGGAGTAAAATAGTCGTTGCCCGCGGGAACCGGCGTATGGGTGGTGAACACGGTTCCCGCCGTCGTTACTTCCCGCGCCTCAGCAAATGAAAGATTATTCTCTTTCATCAATTGACGGCTTCGTTCCAGCGAAAGAAAGGCTGAATGCCCTTCGTTCATATGACAAACGGTTGGTTTCATCCCGAGAGCACACAATGCCCTATAACCTCCGATCCCAAGCATGATCTCCTGTTTGATGCGCATCTCGCGGTCTCCTCCATAGAGTTGATCGGTGATGTCTTGATCTTCCTGGGAATTGGCTGGGATGTTGGTATCCAAGAGAAAAACCGGAACTCGACCCGCCTGCACACGCCAAATTTGTGCAACAACGCTTCGTCCGGGATACTCAATTGAGACGGTGACAGGCTTATCGTCCTTGTCACGCTCGATTTGTATCGGCAATGTGTAGAAATCATTTTCCGGATGCCGTTCCTGCTGCCAGCCATCGGCATTAAGATACTGGCTGAAATATCCCTGCTGATACAACAATCCGACTCCGACGAGCGGTACCCCAAGATCGCTTGCCGATTTGATATGGTCGCCGGAGAGAATTCCCAGTCCACCCGAATAGTTTGGCAAACATTCGGTCAAGCCAAACTCTGCGGAAAAGTACGCGACGGTCGGGACAGGTTCCTTGCCATGCCTTTTTTGAAACCAGCTTGAGCTCACGTCAAGGTATTGAGCGTACCGATCCCAGGCTCGCTCCAGTTCTCCAAGAAACGCTTCGTCGCGCGAAAGAGTGTTGAGGCGCTTCTGCTTGATCGCCCCGAGCATCTGCACAGGATTGTGGTGGGTTTCTTCCCACAAGTCGGAGTCGAGACGCATAAATAATTCCAGGAGTTCATGGTCCCACACCCAGACTAGATTATATGCAAGCGCGTACAGTCGTTGAAGCGGTTGAGGAATAGAAGGGGCGACTGAGTAGGTATAGATTGGACGAATCATGTTTCCTCCATCGTCAGCGTTGAAGGGAAAAATATCGCTGTCAGGTTGAAGTTAAGATGCGGCCGCCGGAGAGTATTTTTCCGGAACGGCGGAAAAAGAAACTTGGGACGGCCGATCGTACCGCTATTTCAATTCCTCTAAAGGCACACCGTCGACGGTGCGCGGATACTCTACGTTCAGAATTCGGGCGAGCGTTGGCGCAATATCCACCGTGTGGACCTCGCGAGTAACGTTTGCTCTTTTTGCTCCGGCGCCCCAAAAGACAATCGGCACGTGCGTGTCATAGCTGTACACCGAGCCATGGGACGTTCCGGTCGTTTGGGATGAGACAAGACAATATTCGCAATATCGAATTTGATAATCCTCTCCGCGCGGCGGATAGTAGCTGCGACGGAACTCCGACAGGTATGGACGATCGGGTGTCCGTGCATCCATCAACTCGCGTCGAAAATAAACATCAGCAATACCATCGATGCTTTGCAATATATGGCCGGCGCGCCGTTCCACCTGCAGGCTGTCTTTACCAACTCGCGCTGCGGAAGCATAATTTAAGAAGCCGCCGTTTTCAAAAATCTGCCCGTGAATATTCCATTCTTTTTGCAGCAGTTGGTCCAAAGAGTCGAGCTGCTTTTTTATTTCTGTTTGATAGATGATGCGCCGCGCACGCTCGTGCTTAAATTGAGAAAGAAATTCCGGAAGGGGCATCACACCGTGGTCTGCACTCAACACAACAAGGACGTTTGAAACACCGATGGCTTTTTGAGCGTCGGCAAAAAATGAACCAAGAGCCCGGTCGAGACGAACCAGATGATCGATCATCTCGTGGCTGTTCGATCCGAACGCATGGCCAATGTAATCGCAGTCCGACAGACTAAGGCACAAGAGATCAGAGACGCCCCGCTGGCCGAGTTTTTCGGCACGGATCGCTTCACGGGCGAAATCCAACACCAACAAATCGCCGTACGGGGTCGCGAGAAGTTGCTCGGTCTTTTTCCCGGGTTCGAACTGATGCGGAAACGACGAGCTTGAATCGACCTTCGCCTCGGCGATAAACTCATCGGGGCCTTCTTTTGTGTAGACGCTTTCCGGCAGCAACTTTGTCCACGCGGGCGGTACGTTCTTTTCGATCCACTGCGAGCTATTGAACTCCGTCACCCACCTTGGGACATGCTGCGTATAGTAATCGGATGTCACCATATGCCCGTTTTTCCGGCTGTACCAATAGGCACAATCAGGATGCTTCCCTCCCATTAATATAGCTGCACGATCTTTCCCCGACGCCGTTATGACTTTTGATTTTGGCGATGAAGTTTTCAACCAATCTCCTATGGCAGTGACGAGAAGATTGTTCGGCGATTCACCGCCCCCTTCACCATCGACTTTTCCCGCCGAAGTGTCTTCAACACAGTAGACCGACTTGCGGGTAACCGGGTTGAGCCATTCGTTGTCGAGAATCCCGCTCGTCATCGGATAGGCGCCGGTGCTCAGGGTTGCATGGCCGAGGCACGTAACGCTCGAGGCATAATTCAGATTGGCGTTTGAATAAAATGTTCCCTCGGTATAAAGCTGTCTCAATCCGCCGGAATAGTACGGTGCAAACCGCTCGAAATAATCTTCCCGCATTTGGTCGACGGAAATAAAAATAATCAATCGTGGCGCTTCGCCTGCGAAAGCCTCAATCACGATCAGCGCTGATACAATGACAGTCAAAAGAATTCGTCGGCTGGTGATATTCATGATTGTTCGTTATTCTCCGAATTTGTTTCCAACCATTATTCCCTTATTCACAATGCGGCTGAAAGATACGACAAAGTTCGAAAGATAGAAAGAGCTATTCCAAAAATTCATTTTTTTATGTATCTTGGAGTGACTAATTGAACCTACGTCATCAATCATAAAAACTCCTATGCGCCATACATCAAAATCCCTTTTCTTCCTCGCTTCCCTTGCATTCGCGTATATCTTTCCGCTTGTCTCGCAGCCCAAATCGATCACAATTCTCCACACCAACGACATGCACGCGAGCTTCATGCCACACGAGGCAACGTGGGTGAGAGAGACGCCAAAGCCGATGGTAGGCGGATTCAACGAGCTCTCTTTTGTCGTTGACAGCATCAGGAAGATCAATTCCGCGACGCTCCTGCTCGATGCCGGCGATGTCATGACCGGCAATCCGATTACAGAGTACGACTACAAAGGCGCGAAAGGGGGAGCGTTATTCGAGATGATGGACCGCATCGGCTACGACACGTGGTGCTTTGGCAACCATGACTTCGACCTTGGCCAGAAAAATCTTTTGCAGTTAACGACGATAGCAAAATTTCCAACTCTATCTGCAAATGTCGTGAACGACAAAGGCGAGTATCCCTTCAACAACAGACCATATGTCATTCTCGACAAAAATGGTTTGAAGATCGGCATCATCGGCCTCATGTCCAGGGACTTGTATAGTCTGGTGAACCAGAACAGCGTCGTCGGCATCAAGCTTCTCCCCCCCGTCGCCACGACGCAGAAATTTATTGACGAGTTGCGCCCGAAAGTGGATTTGGTCATAGTGCTCTCGCATGAAGGAGCCGAGGACGATTCTGTGCTCGCGGTAAACGTGAAAGGATTGGATGTCATTGTCGGCGGACATTCGCATACTCGGTTGAAGAAGCCAAAGTTCGTGAATGGTGTGATCATCGTCCAGACGGGCTCGAACTGTGAAAATCTTGGCGTGCTGGATTTGACAGTTGACAACGGCAAAGTGACAAAATACAACGGGCTTCTTGTGCAATTGTGGTACAACAGCGCTCGTCCAAAGACACAATTATCGGCTTTTATTGATTCTGTCGGACAGGGGATCGAAAAAGATTACAGCATCGTGATTGGTACGTTGAAGCAGGATTGGGTTCGCAGCGACACGGAATCCGGTATAGGGAACTTCATTGCCGACGCACAACGCGAAGCCGCTCGGGCGGATGTCGGATTCATGAACAGCACCGGGATTCGGAAAAATGTCTCTGCAGGACCGATAACAAAGCGCGATATCTTTGAGGTGCTTCCCTTTAGAAATATTCTGGTGACATTTCCACTAAGCGGTACTCAGATGAAAGAGATCGTCCTCAACTACATTGAGAGACATCTGATGATTCAGACTTCAGGAATTCGCTGTGAGTGGAAACGGGACGCTGACGGCAAGGTGGAGATCGTCATGCTCGAGATCAAGGGTAAGCCATGGGATGAGAAGATCACGTACACTGGCGCTGCCAGCGACTATTTTATGGGTGAGGCAAAACGATACCTCGGAGTAGAAGTTCCACACATTACCTATTTGCAGCAAGAAGTGTTTGGAGCAATTGAAAAGAAAGTAAGCGATGAAAAAGTGATCGATTCAAAAGTCGAGAATAGAATCAAGGAGATCAAGTAACTCGAGCTGCAAAGGCTCGAAGAGCGGAGGTGCAATCGAACAACATCGAGACTTCATGTCTTTGCAGTCGCAACACCCATTCATCTTAAGGAGATAGCATGAGTAACAAGAATTTTCCGATCCTTATCATTACAGGCCGGCCGGCAGCAGGAAAATCGGAGGTAATCGACTTTTTAAAGAAGGCAAATCCCAAAGAACGCCTGGAGAGATTTCATATCGCGGACTTTGAGGAGCTGGACGATTTTATATACGTATGGGAATCATTTGAGGTCGACGACATTCTCAGCAAGCATGGCAAACCTCGCGTCTGGTCGGACGAGAAATATTGGTTCAAAGATCATTTTACATGGAATCTCTATATCGAACGCATCAATCTGGAGTACCGGAAGAAGCTTGCGCGTAACCCGAACTACCACGAGACCATGACGTCGTTGATTGAATTTGCGCGCGGCGGCGACAACGGAATCTATGAAGCCCTCACGTTCATTCATGAAGAAGTCCTGAAACGCGCAGCGTTGATGTACATTCGCGTCTCATACGAAGAATCGGTGCGCAAAAACCATAGGCGTGCGCGAAAAGGGCAGGAAGATTCCATTCTCTACCATTCGCTCCCCGATGAAAAAATGGAGTTCTACTACAAGACGAACGATTGGGAGAAGCTGGAGGAGAGGGATCCGAATTATGTCGAAGTGAAGGGGTTCAAAATTCCGTACGCGGTGTTCGAAAACGAGCCGGAGAAGACCCTCGACCCGGCGTTGATCGGAAAAGAGCTCGAACGTGTGACGACAAAATTGTGGGGAATGAAGAAGTGAGGCAGCGGTGACGTCAGAATCCCCGAAGTCTCGGAAAGTGACCGTCACCTTAGAGGTGACGGTCACTTCTTATTTCAGAACAATAGGTTGCTAATTCTCCGTCGATCCTCGGCCACATACTCATCAACAAACTTCTTATAATCTCTCGGACTTCCAAACTGTTCAAGTACGGGCTGAGTCGAAACTACGGCTTCCTCTCGCATCCCGAAATACACCTGGCAACTGCTATACTGCCATTCCTCTGGTAAACGAACCAAGCCCGCTCTAACCGGATTTAGATGGATGTATCGGGACAGATGAACCAAGTAGGTATCGTTAACAATTTGCTTCATCTTGTATTTGCCTTCGAACAAATGTCCGCTTCGAGAGAGCCCTTTGTTAATCGCTTTCGCGTATCCGTCACACACACTTCGCATGAAACCAGAAATTGCAGAATGAGCGAGCTGACGGACAATAAAGTGGAAATGGTTTGGCATCAAGCAATATGCGTTGATCTCTAATGAGGAGGGATCTAATGATGCAGATACGCGCTGCTGAAAATAGCGAAAATTGCGGTCATCAAAGAAGATTTTATTCCGATCCACTCCACGATTGTAAATATGAAAAAATTCGCCGGTTGATCGCAGATACTTTGTTTTTGTCGACATTGATATCCCCCATGCAATTTTCGACGCCAGATGACCGTCACCATCGAGGTGACGGTCATCGTTTTTTCCGCTAAAACGCCTCCGTTGCTGTAATGTACAGCCCAGTAGAATTCTCCCCGTAGCCCACATCTATTCGCAATGCGACTCGATCTTCTGTGTTTAGAACTAAGCGGATGCCTGCTCCCGCCGCTAATTTGAATTCTCCGGTCCGCCATCGGATAACCTTTTCCGCCACTTGACCAATTCCAGCAAACGCAACCGCGCCAATCCTCCACCATAGAGGGATTCGATACTCTGCTTGCAGGGCAATGCTCGTGTTGTCGCGATACTGTCCTTCAAAATACCCCCGAAGAAGGCTCGCTCCACCGAAACGCGCCAGGTTCTGAAACGGCGCGGTCCCGCTGATAATTTCGGCCGCACCCTGGATCGCCAGAACCTGAGAGGGAAGGACTTCAAAAAAATTTCGCGCATCAAGTTGAACGTCGTCGTAACTGAAAGTACTTCCGAAAGCTCTCCGATAAAAAAGTGTAGTCAACTGATAAAAACTCCCCGAGTACGAGGCAAAGGTATTGTCACGCGAATCCCAGTTGACAACGAGGCCAAGCCCCGAAACAAATCCGCCGCTACTTCCGGCAATAGTGCCGGGAGCGAGGAGTCCCGCCGGACTGGTCGCGAGAATCGACGTTGTCTCAAACCTCAGTATGGGACCCCCGTTTATTCGAGAATAAAGGTTCTTGGAGAAAACTGCTTTTATGAAAAAAGATCTCGGCGTGTAGCTCTCTTCGGCGTTTGAGGAGTTGCTATTTCCGATTCCGAAAAACTTATTGGGAAATTTTTTAAACGACGTATTGGTGAGCAACCGATAGGCGCCATTGCCGAAATACATATCCCCGTTCAATTCGACGATTAGCTGTTCCTTCTGTGAATAAATGACATCTCCGGTGAAATTTGTGGGACGGCTCGCCCTATCCGCCGACGGATCGCGATACAGATAGAGAGCCGCGGCGCCACCGGCAATTCCTGTTTCCGGAGTATAAAAAAGGATCGGAATGGGGTACAGCCCAATCGGTTGAATGCGGGAGCTATCTTTTTCTGAATCCTGCGCGACGGACGATTGAGTGTAGGCGATCTCCATGAGCAGGAGCACAACGACAAGTGCAAAACCAATTTTCTTTTTCATCAATCAAGTTCGGGTATATCCCTGGTGAGAATGAACCGCCTCCTTTGGTGGACGGTCCACCAGATCTATCACTGTCCCCGAATTCCTTTCGGCACGGTATTCCACAATCGTAACATCAAAATTGCGCCGATGATAGAAAATCCGATCATGCTCGGACCCCACGAACCCCAGCCAAACGTTTCAAGCATCCATCCCATTCCGGAGCCAACTGCCGCGCCGCCGATGTATTGCATTCCGTCAAACATTCCTGTTGCAGACGCTGCAGCTCTCTTTCCTCCAAAATCCATTGACGCAGTTCCCGACAACATCGAGTGAACCATACTGATGCCGAACGAGTTAAGAACAAACGCAGCAATAATCCAATCTAGACCGGGAGAAATCCAGATGACAGCCAGGCAAATAATCTGAAAAAAATATCCGATGAACGCAACGGGCGGACGGCGCGACTTGAACACCCAATCCGAAAGTGTGCCTGCAGCAAACGCGCCGAGGATACCGGCAACAACCACACTCAATGCGCCTTTCTGAAACGCCGACGAGTCCAACGCGAGGTGCTGCGCCTCCTGCATGTAGCGCGGGAACCACTGCTCGAATCCGTGCCGAACAAAGCCCGTGCAAAATTCCGCCGCCGCAATGGTGAGCGTGATGGGATTCGTGAAAACTTTTTTGGCGAGATATTTGAAATCTACTTTCTCTGTGTCGCCGCTTGAAGCGTCGGCTGTTTCGAGCATAGGTTGTCCTGCATCTTCAGGATTGTCGCGCACAAATTTGAACGTCAGAATCCCCATCAATAACATGACGGCAGCGGGAAGAAAGAAAACCCATTGCCATGGCAAAAATGTTACTGCGATTCCTCCAACGACAAAAATCAGGGCGCGTCCGCTTTGAATCATCGAGCCGAAGATTGCAGAGAAAACGCCGCGCTCGCGCACATGAAACCAAGCGGAGTTCACTTTGATGAGCGCCAATGCGCTGTACGATTGGAAGTACATATTCATCGACCACACTGTAGCAAAATAGCTTATCAGCAGCGTGCCCGTGCCTAGAAATCCGATGTACGCGCCGAAACCAAACGCGAGGTTGAACACCACGGCGCCAAACACGCCGATGAGCATTGCCTTGCGTCCACCAATGCGGTCGGCAATAGGACCGTTGAAGAACGCGGAGATTCCGTAAATCGTCAGCGCGGCGGTGATGATTGATCCGACTTGCGTCTTGTCCCAACCATACGTCTCAGAAAGCGCTTTGTTTGCAAAGGAAATATTGTAGCGTCCCATATACATTGCTGAGTATGTAAATCCGAGCGTCAGCCAATTGAGTGCGCGTCGGCGCTTGAATGCCGCAGTGTGCGTTGGTTTGTCCTGGGGCGAGTGTTCCATGATGCTATCGTAGTTGTGGTTGAGAAAAGAAAAATTAAGATCACTTGAAACTTTTTGCTTTGAGATTGCTTCTCTACAATCCCGTAGGGAAACCGTGGGTCGTCGCTTCTCTCGAGATCCTAGGTCGCCCTCCCAATGCTATTGCAGTGGATATTACTGAAGCAACTCTTCCGCCTTCTTCACAACATTCTCGACTGTGAAACCGTACTCCTTGTAGAGCACCTCGTACGGCGCCGATGCGCCGAATTTCGTAATGCCGATTATGGCCCCGCCGTCGCCGACATATTTGTGCCATCCCATTGGAACGCCCGCCTCGACAGCAAGACGTTTCTTTATTGACGGTGTAAAGACGGTCTCGCGGTAATCTTTGGGCTGCCGTTCGAACAATTCCCACGACGGCATGCTGACGACCCGCGCAGCAATTCCATTTTTCGCGAGCTGCTCGTACGCGCCGATCACGAATTGAACTTCCGAACCTGTCCCAATAAGAATGATATCCGGCTTCGTTGAACTTTCGGCGAGCACATACGCGCCTTTGGAGAAATTTTTTGCGGCGGCGTATTTCGTTCTGTCGATCGTCGCCACTTTTTGCCGCGTCAGTGCGATCGCCACTGGTCCCGATCGATGCTCGATAGCATACTTCCACGCCTCCGCGGTTTCGTTGGGGTCCGCGGGACGAAGCAATGTCATATTCGGGATTGTCCGGAGGGATGCGAGTTGCTCTATCGGCTGATGCGTCGGCCCGTCTTCACCCAATCCGATGCTGTCGTGCGTGAAGACATAGATCGGCCGGATGCCCATGATCGCTGCGAGCCTTATCGGCGGCCGCATATACTCCGAGAAGATCAGAAACGTACCGCCGAACGGAATGATTCCGTCTGTCAAGGTCATGCCATTGAGTATGGAGCCCATTGCATGTTCACGCACGCCGAAGTGAAAATTTCTGCCGTCGTAGCTCCCTGGCTGAAATTCGCCATAATTCTTGAGATAGGTATTGTTCGAAGGACGCAAATCGGCGGATCCGCCGATTAATGTGGGTAAATGCGGAGCGATGGCGTTGAGGACTTTTCCGGACGCTTCACGTGTCGCCATACTGCCGGCGTCCGGACCGAATACGGGGAGCGCTTTCTTCCATTCGTCACCGAATTTCCCTTCACGCACGTTTTCCAACTCAGTGGCCAACTCCGTGTGCGCCTTTTTGTACTCGGCGAAGCACGCACGCCATTTTTCTTCCTTCGCATTCCCTGATACAAGTGCTGCGCGAAAATGAGCGAGAGCTTCCTGTGGAATGTAAAAGAATTTCTCCGGATCCCAACCGTATGCCTTTTTTGTCAACTTCAATTCTTCATCACCCAACGGTGTACCGTGGACCTCACCCGTGTCGTGTTTATTCGGACTTCCGAAACCAATGTGCGTCCGCACCGTTATGAGCGAAGGACGATCCTTCTCGTTTTGCGCTTCGCGGATTGCCTTGTCGATCCCCTCCAGGTTATTCCCGTCCGCGACGCTCCGCACGTGCCATCCGTACGATTCAAAGCGTTTGACGCGATCCTCGGTAAATGCAAAATCGGTCGTTCCATCGATGCTGATGTGATTGTCATCGTACAGGTAAATAATGTTTCCCAATTTCAAATGTCCCGCGAGCGATGCCGCCTCCGACGAGACGCCTTCCATCAAATCGCCGTCACCCGCAATCCCATAAACAAAATAGTTGACAACGTCGAAGTTCGGACGATTATATTGAGCGGCCATGTACTTTTCAGCGATCGCCATTCCGACGCCGTTGGCAAATCCCTGCCCGAGAGGACCCGTCGTCGTCTCAACTCCGGCTGTAAGGTGAAACTCCGGGTGCCCGGGCGTCTTGCTCCCAAACTGACGAAAACTTTTCAAATCGTCGAGGGAAAGATCATAGCCTGTCAAATGAAGCAAACTGTAGAGCAGCATAGAGCCATGTCCCGCCGACAACACAAAGCGGTCTCGATTCTGCCAATGCGGGTTCGCTGGATTATGATTGAGGAATCGAGTCCAAAGGACGTACGCCATTGCTGCAGCTCCCATTGGCATACCTGGGTGTCCGGATTTTGCTTTTTGTACACCATCGATTGAAAGAGTCCGAATTGTATTGATGCAGAGTTGATCCAACGCTGTATCGCTCATATGAGAATTCCCGCAAGAATGATCGATGACGTGAAGAAGACCAGAGAATTGCCTTCGCCTGAAGGATTGCTACCGAGAAGGAATCTTCGCGAAGAGGGTCGTAAATTTTTCACAAACAGAAGATAGGAAAAATTCCGGAAAAGTAAAAGATGGAAAGGCGGGGCGCGCTACTTTTTATCGTCGACCAGACCGTGCTCGATTGCATAGCGCACAAGATGAGCGACGTCGTGAACCCCGATCTTGTGCATGATATTGGTGCGGTGGGTGTCGATCGTTCTGGAACTGATGAATAACTTCTCTGCGATTTGCTGATTGGTCAATCCCTGCGAGACGAGATCAAGGATTTCTTTCTCGCGTGTCGTGAGCGAGGTCGGGGGGAGTTGATTCGATCTATTGAAGTCGCGATTGGTCAGGTATCCTTTGACAATAAATTCTTTGATGCGCGGGCTGAACGCCCTCTCTCCTTTACTTACCGCGCGTACCCCGGCCATAAGCTCTTCCTTCTCAGCACTTTTGAGAAGGTAGCCTTCCGCGCCGAACTCGAGAGCTTGATGAAGATATTCTTCCTGTTCGTACGCGGTGAGAATCATCACGTGAACTTCGGGAAAATCCCTTCTCACCAGCTTCACAACTTCAAATCCCGAAAGGACCGGAATGAAGAGATCGAGAATGACAACGTCGGGATGCAGTTCTTTGACTTTCTGCATCGCAACTTCGCCGTCTTCTGCTTCGCCGCCGACGACGAGATCTTCGACGTCCTTCAGTTGGTTCTTTATCCCAAACCGTGCCAGCGGATGATCGTCAACAACAAGAATGCGTATCTTTTTCATTGTTTCGCGCGATAAAGAACCGTGGAAATTCTGGCATACTCTTCCAAATGTGGAACCGGGTGATGCACGTCTATTGAAACGTTTCGTACCACTGTCACCACCTCATCGTTCCGGAAGACTCATTCTTTCGATTGCACAAGCCCTTTATCAATCGCGTAGCGGACTAGATTTGCGACGTCGTGTATGTTGAGTTTTTGCATGATGTTCGTGCGGTGCGTATCGACAGTGCGCGCACTGATAAATAACTTCTCCGCAATTAGCTGGTTTGTGAGGCCATCCGCCACGAGTGCGAGAATTTCTTTCTCCCGCTTTGTCAGGATATCATCGCCGGTAGGCATTGCCGGCCCCTGCCCTTCCGCCTTTCGTATGAAATTGTCGACGATAAGTTTCGAGATGCGTGGACTGAAAAATTTGTCGCCACTCATCACCGCACGTATCGCTTCGATAAGCTCTTCTTTTTCAACACTCTTCAACACGTACCCGCCGGCCCCTGATCGAATGATCTGATACACATAGTCCTCGTTTTCGAAACCGGTGAGAACGAGTACGCGAGTCGAAGGAAATTTTTTCTTCAGCAGCTTTGTCGCCTCGATACCGGAAATTCCCGGCATGAAAATATCCATGATGACGAGGTCGGGAGCGAGGGTTTTAGTCTTTGCAATGGCGTCTTCGCCGTCTTCGGCTTCGCCGACGACAACGAAATCGTCAGAAGTTTTCAATTGGTTGATAACCCCGAAACGAACGAGCGGGTGGTCATCAACAACAAGGATCTTGATTTTGCTCATGGATTTTAGCCGGACGCCGGATGTTGTGCAATTCCTCCCCCACAAGTGTTCGGTTCAACTGCTACAAATGTATGAACTAGAAGTGGAATAGTCAATCCGTGGACTTGCAAGGTTCTGAGTTGACAGAGCCATTGTTTGAGGCCCCTTTCCACCATGCTTTGTCATCGGGATTGCATCGGAAATGCAGCCCGGTTGTCAGCTCCTCATGGTTTTTGGACGAACCGATGGCCGGCCTCGATATATCCTCTCCTCACAAAGGCCTGACTATTCCAAGGATCTCCTTGTAGTACTGAGCTTGCTTAAGCTCTCTAGCAGTCTTTTCATCAAATAGATCGCGTGGACGGAAATTGCCTGCTTCAAAATCCTCTATAAATCTATGCTCTCGTTCGGTCCAATGAAAGATGTGGATATCGAAGAACTTCCGCACTTGCCATTTCATTTCTTGGACAGTTGGTATCGGTGTCCCTCTCTGCATAACACTCTTCAATTCATTCTGCACATCATCTTTACCATAAGACCCGATAGAATTTCCTCTGTAGTATTTGAAGTTCTTTATTCGAGTCATACCAAAAAGAATAATTAGATTTCGGAATACGACCATATCAAACTTTTCATTGGGCTCGTCTATATCTTCGGCCAACCGATACAAATCATACAAATGTCGGATCTTTCTCTTAAACATTAGACCTATCTTTCCAGGAAAGTCTACCCTTTCCAACTCTTTCCCTTCAACTAACGCATTCACCTTACTTGCATATAACTCCTCTTTTTTTAGCGTCTGGACGGAAAAAGATGGAAGTACACCTGGAACGTTAATTGGCCATGGCTTCCTCACTATACCAAGAACAGCATGACAATAGCGATACGAGACATCCAATTCAACGGACGACCTTTTGCCAAAAATAGAAGTATACATGAATTCGTATTGAAGAAATCGATCGTTCTCCGCCTTCTTTTCTTTGAACTTCATCGATAACTTTGCAGCCATAGCTTGAAAAGCCCTTCTATCCTTTTCCTGCCGTTCCTGTGTTTCGTTTTTGCCTTTTACACCTAGCTTCCTATTGCCGACGAAATCTAAATCAAGATCAGTCGAGAATCTATACATGTCTTTGTAGAGAAAGACTATGGCGGAACCTCCTATTAGTGCAAAATCGTTTTTTATAGGAGACTCCGATAGTTCATGTATGACGAGGCTCAACCATAGAACCTTCTCAGCTGTGCTGTCTTCTACACCGTGATTTTTTACCACTTGGTCAATATTTTTTCTTGTAATCAATGCGGGCATATGCCACATTCCTGCTCATTATAGTTCAAAGAGATTTGGCGGCACATACATGTTCCACTGCTTGTTGAGCAAGCCTTTTCTACCTCGAATAAATTCAATTGGCCTATTGGGACAATATTGTTGCAGTGCTTCCAGTTTCTCTTTCTTTATCCGCCACTGTCGCGCGAAATGCTCTAAAACCACACCCATTCTACCGAACATCGAAGGTAACCTCATTACTTTCAGATACTCCAAAACAGTCTCAAAGTGAAGTCGTTCTATCCGTTCCATCGCATGGAGAACATTTTCCCAACCGTTCGCATATTTCGGACGCTGAATGCATTCCATGATGGTCCTCTCAACATTTGTTACTCGCAAACTTCGTATCAATTCCACACCATGCTCACTCAAACGTGTTTCTACTGGACGAACGATAATCTGACCCATTTCATATTTTCTGCGAAATTGGCTCTTTGCTATATAGTATTCAGTGACCATTCCATAGCGGGATAACCCATGGATTAATAGAGCGGTTCCATAACAAAAGAGGACGTTGTTACCGTATAACGCGCGAATCCCTTCCAAAGGATCTCTGAGAAAACCTCGTTTAGATCCGCTGTCAACTACGACATACAACCCTTTCTTCCCTTCTTCAATTGGCGCAAGAATTCCCTCCCGCAACAACTTCCAGATCGCGTAATCTGCTTGGACGTGCAATGTCGTCTCAATAAGCGGACGCAGTTCTCCAATAGATACGCTGGTTCTTCCTTTGAGAAGCTTTTTGAAACGCCTCCATTTGTTGTCAGATGTTTTGCTATAGGCTTTTCGCTTGCTTGTGTTCACTGGTAATCCTTTTCCAACTGGTGTTTTCGACAGTCCCTTTATTGCGTTTTTTGCTTTTAGTGTTTAGCAAAAATAGCAATATTGGGACTACCATACATTACTCTTACTTCATTTTTTGACTTTCATTTTTTAACTTGCTTTCGCGACTGCAGCTATATATAAAACTCGAGACATCTGAAAAATTGTCTTTAAGCCGACAAAAGTCACACTGAGCGCAGTCGAAGTGTGAAATTTAGAGCGAAATCATGGTTCGACTTCGCTCACCATGACTAACCCAAGAATTTTTCAGATGTCTCAACTCCATATTTTACGCACTCCGCGTAACGCACTACGCGTAATCTGTGGTAGTGTGAATTCACTGCACTCATATTACGTCATCTCTTCCAGGCTCCCTTTTATCTCTTTCAACAGGATTTCTCGGGGTACCAGCGGCAAGAGCAGCGGCCTTTTTTATTTGACCGGTTATTTTAACGAAGTCCGTCATTGCTGGAATTTGTTTAAGGAAAGTCCGTTTCTCCCCATATCTTTTCATCTCCGCAAAAAAGGTAGAAAAAATGGTCGCCAATAGCAACGAAAAGACCCTCAAAGTAGTAAACCATGAGGGTCTCGATTCAGCAATCAAATTTCCAAAGTTTTGAGCCACAGCCAGGCGAAGGAATCTGACCTTCGTCCGGTCCATTATTCAAATTATCTCACAGTCGTCTTCCGGAATCCATCCAACTTTTCCATCGGCCAGGCGAATTTTCCGCCAGTGATTGACGCTGTCCAGCACTTGCAGTTTCAGTCCTTTGTGAAGAACGAAAAGATCATTCCCCTTGCTGTCCGGAGCCGACTTGATGTTTGCGGCGTCGCTCATCACGATTGCAAACTCCGTATCGGATTCTTTGTACGATTGCACGCCGAATCCGATCATGGTCATGATAAGCGCCGCAGAGAAAACGAATCCGATGAACATCGACACGCGCTTCTGGAGATACGTCGGCGCAAAAAGGAAGTAGGCAAACGCTGCGAGCGTGAGGAGAAAGAATGTGTAGACGATCCACCCCATCGTTGCCAGGGAGAACAAGGCAATGAGTGAATCGAACCAACGATAGACAAAAAGTTTCGGCACGGCGTCAATTTTGTCCGTCACCTGCAGGTTGGAGAGCTGGAGATTAAATTGAATATCTTCGTCGCCGGGAAGGAGTTGTTTCGCACGTTCATAATTCAAGATTGCTTTTTGGATCTTGCCGCTTTTGTAGTACGCATTCCCAAGGTTGAAGTAGAGCTCGCCGCTTTCGCTACCTCTCTCTACAACTTTTTCGTACTGGACAATCGCCTCCGCATATTTTGCCTGAAGATAAAGTCGATTCCCCTCTTCAAAAGTCTGCGAGGCTTCATCGGCAATAAGCGGGAATGCAGCGAAAAATAGTACCGCGCAAAGTCGCAACGCTGCTATTCCTTTCTTACTGAGTGTACTTGTTGCGCCTCTGCGCCGTTGCGGCAACGTTGTTCGCATAACGCGAGAGAGAATTGCAGCGATCATCATCTATTCAACTCCCTCTCTGTCGCAACGATCACCTCGCTCGCCATCGCATAAATTTTGCTTTTCTCTTCCTGGGCGGCGCTGGATGGGGCGAATCGCGCAAACTCGCATGCCTCGAGACACTCTTTCAACCTCCCGATCAGTTCTGTGGAGATCGATTTCGATTCCAACTGTTGCATCACATTTTCGACGGAAAGCTCAGCCCTGTCGATCGCCAGTTTGTCGGATACATACGCCCACAGCGCGCGGGACATTTCAGCATAAAAGGCCTCAGAGTTTATCGACATCAAGAGCGACTTGGCCTCTTTCAATCTCTTCGTGGCGACTTTCATCGCCTTTCTCGAACGAAACGTTGCTACATCGGATAGTTCCTTCATCGTCTTCTGTCGGTACGCTGCGAGTCCTACGAACGCGAGGAGAGGCAGCACTGTCATCAACACCAAAGCTGAAGCCGGTAGAGACTCTCCCCCTTTTTTGCGAAACGTGCCGCTGGTTGTTTTGATGAACCGAATATCCTGGCTCAGTAGCTTCACATCTTCTTTTGAGATACCGGCGATAATTTGTGGCGCTTCTGCGCTCCCCTTTTCAATCGAGAGGTCAATCGAATTTGAGCGGAGGGTAATATACCTTGCCTTCGAAGGGTCAAAATAAGAGAACTCCATCGGTGGAATTCTTTTCTGTCCCGGGTAGCGAGGAACGAGCAGCCACTCGAACGTTTTCGAACCATTAACTACATTGGTGGTACGATCGATCGATTCATTTACTTTCGGGTCATATTTTTCAAACTCGCTCGGAATTTCGACATTCGGAGCTTCAAGGATCTTGATATTCCCCGATCCGCTGATAACTGCCTTCAGGGACAACGGTTCGTTCGTTTTAACTGTCCGGCTGCTGGCCGCCGCGTTCATGGTAAATTTCCCGACAGCTCCTTTGAACGAAAGGGGCACATCGTTCTTTGGCAGCGGGAGCACTGTGATTCTCACCGGCGAACTTTTCACGTTCACGTTCGAAGTCGAAAAATTGTTAAAGAAGGGATCGTTGAAGAATTCGTTAAACCAATCATTCGAACGCTTGCGGTTTTGCACTTGCACCTGACAGACAATTTCCAGCGGATTGATTTCCAGCGCACCCGCCTGTGTCGGAAACAACGCCATCTTTTTGAGGACGCCGACTTTGTACTGTTTTCCGTTGATCACTTCACCGGTAAGGTTCACTTGTTGCGGAACGGCGAGATCTTCGCCCCAAAAACCCGTCATCGCCGGCAGCTTGTTGATGGAATAGTTGGTGATGCTGACTCTCGTGTAAACCTTAAAAGTGACAATGAGCTGCTCTCCGACGTACAGGCGCGACCGATCAACCACAGCGCGGAGAAATAAATTGTCGCCGACCTGAACGTCCGCGTCGGTCCCTCCGGCGGCAGGCTGTTTCAGTTTTGCGCCGCCTTTGACGACCGTGATCTGCAGGGGCTGCGAAGAATATTGCTTGCCTCCCGTTTCAATGCTGGCTGGGCCAATCGTGAATGTGCCGACCTCACGCGGCTGCACATCATAACTGTACGTCACCGACGACGACACTGAGCCATTGACGATCTGAACATTGGACGCTTGACTGGGTCCGGAGATCACCATGAATTTGCTCAAGTCCGGCAATTTGAAGTTTTTCCCTCCCCCCATGCCGCCGCCGTTCAGCGTAAACACCAGTGAGAACCGTTCACCCACGACAACAGTATTCTTATCGACCGACGCAGTGAATGAAACATCCTGCGCCACTGCCGATACGGAGAAATAGAACGTTGCACAAAATATTGCGAAGCACCTTTTCATTCTACCTTCTGAATTTTTCAATACACGGTCGGGCTTCCTACCAATCTTTCTCGACACCCGCCCTCGTCACTGCCTTCTTCCGGAGTTTCTTCTGAACATTTTTTTCGTCGTTCTTTAACGCATCAAGGATTCGCTGCGCATCTGCCCGCGACATCTGCTTCTCTTGCTGACGTTGCTGCTGTTGCTTCTGCTCTTGTTGTTTCTGCTGTTCTTGTTGCTGCTGTTTCTGTTGCTGCTGATCTTGCTGGTTCTGCTTCTGATCCTTTTTCTGTTGGTTCTTGTCCTCCTTCTTATCCTTTTTGTTCTGCTGCTGCTGTTGTTGTTCTTTCAACATCCGCTGCGCATAAGCGAGATTGTATTTTGTTTCCTCGTCGGTTGGAATCAACTTGAGTGAGCGTTTGTATTCGTCGATCCCCTCCTGGTAGCTTTTCCGTTCGACATGCACGTTGCCGAGATTGTGATGAAGTTGAGCGGCGGTTTTCGGATCGTTCGCCTTCGACAATGCCGATTTGTAGTTTTGAATCGCCTCTTCATACCGCTGCTGTTTGAACAGCGCATCGCCGAGGTTGAAATATCCCTCCATGGGCTGATTATTTTCTTCCAGTGATTTCCGGTATTCTACCTCCGCGTCGGCAAACTTTTGGTCTTTATATAGCGTATTGCCGCCGTTGATGCGCGAGCGCAGCGTTTGCGCCGTGCCGAGAGAACTGAGGCAGACTAACAGCACAAAAAGCTTTCGGATATTTGGATGCGTCATTGTTGTGGGTCCGTAGTCCTGGGTCCGAGGTCCTGAGTCCAAGGTCTATCCGTATTAGTACTGGTTCTAAGTCCTGAATCCTGCATTTCATTGCTCATTACTCATTGCTCATTGATCATTGCCAGCGATGCTCATGAACGGGTTTATCTTTGCGAGCCACGCGATTTTCTTATCGGAAAGCGTTACTTCCGCAAGCAACAAAAGAAAAGCCACAGCTATAAAATACTGAAATTGGTCTTCATAATCCGTGAATTGTTTCGCTCCAAACTCCCGCTTTTGCAACGCATTGAGGTTCTTGTAGATCGCGTCCAACTCATCCTGTGTGCTCGTGGCGCGGTAGTATTTTCCGTTGCCAAGCGCCGCTATTCTCTCAAGGGTTGCCTCATCCAGCTTTGTCAGAACAACGTTGCCGGCGCGGTCGCGCTTAAAGTCCGCCTGGCGGCCATTGGCATCGTATATCGGAATTGGAGCGCCTGCCGTGGAACCCATGCCGATTGTATAAAGCAGCACCCCTTTCTTTGCCGCTTCCTCGGATTGCGCGACCGCGTCTCCTTCGTTATTTTCGCCATCAGTGATAATCACGACCACTTTCTGGGTCGGTTCATTCCAGTTAAACGATTTCATCGCCTTTTGTACGGCGGCGCCGATTGCAGTTCCCGGGATGGGTACAGATTCAACATCGACTACATCCAAGAACAAATTCGCAGCGCTGTAGTCAGTGGTAAGGGGAAATTGGACATAGCTTTCGCCCGAAAAAATAATCAATCCGATGCGGTCCCCGCCGAGCCGATTGATGAGATTGCCGATTTCATGTTTTGCTTTTGCCAGGCGGTTCGGCTTCACATCCTCTGCCTTCATAGAAAGAGAAACATCGAGCGCGATAAAGATGTCGACGCCTTCCTGTTTCACTTCTTCAAGGCGCGTTCCGATTTGCGGATTGGCAAGTCCGACAACAAGGAACGCCACGGCAAAAAGAAGAAGAAGAAATTTTGTTACGCGTTTCGCGCCGCTCGAATCCGATGCCAGCCGCCCAAACATCTCTGTTGAAGAAAATTTCTCCTTCGCAGCGCTCCTCTTCCTTCCAACGAACAAGTAGAAGAAAATCATCAGCGGCACGAGAGCGAGCCAGTAAAGATATTCGGGATGTGCGAATCGGATCATGTTTCGTAAGTTCGGAGTTCTGGGTTCTTTGTTCTTGGTGCTTAGTGCTGGGTTCTTGGTGCTTAGTGCTTGGTTCTGAGTTCTTGGTTCTTGACTACGAGCTGTTGGCTAGTCGATGACTTATGGCTTATAACTCATTCATTACTCCTTACTCCCTACTCCTTACTCATTGTCCATTGCTACGGCAGCTTCCTCAGCCACGTGTTCGATATCCCGACCTCGACCATTAACAGCAGCAATGCAAGACCGACGTACGAATAGAATAGCTCGGTAAACCGTCGGTACGAGCGGACTTCGATTCTCGTTTTTTCGAGGCGGTCAATTTCCCTGTAGATTTTTTTCAATGTCGTGTTATCGGTTGCGCGAAAATATTTTCCGTCCGTCAGTTCGGCCATTTGGGAGAGCGACTTCTCATCCAGATCAACCGGCATCATTTGGTACCGGACCCCGAAAGGCGTTTGAGCCGGATACGGCGCTTCACCGATCGTTCCGACGCCGACGGTGTACACGCGAATTCCAAACGACGCGGCAATTTGTGCCGCGGTGATCGGGTCGATTTCACCCCGATTGTTCACCCCATCCGTTAACAAAATAATGACTCTGCTCTTCGCCTTGCTGTCCTTGAGGCGGTTAACGGCATTCGCAAGTCCAAGTCCGATTGCAGTGCCATCTTCAATCATCCCGCTCTTGATTGGTTTAATGAGATTTCTCAAGACTGCGTAGTCGACCGTCAACGGACACTGAGTGAAACTTTCCGCAGAAAAAATTACGAGCGCAATGCGGTCGGTCGTTCGCCCGCTGATGAAATCCTGGGCAACATTCTTCGCCGCTTCGATCCTGTTCGGTTGAAAATCCTCCGCCAGCATGCTGCTCGAGATGTCGAGCGCGAGCACGATATCGATGCCCTCTGTGTAAACATTTTCCCCGTGCGACGTGGATTGTGGACGAGCAAGCGCCAGAATCAACAAGGCAAGGGCAATCATTCGCAATATGAAGGGGAGATGTCGCCCTCGTTCTTTCCTCGTCGACAGAACCTCCGTAAAAGGACCGAGGCTGGAGAATCGAATGTCGCTTTCTCGATGTCTCTGACGAAAATAGTACCACACCGACATCCCCGGGATCAAGAGAAGCAGAAAGAGAAAATTCTTCGCTGCAAACGCGACGTCAAACATTTTGAGGAACCTCCTCGACCGGCTTCGTCTGCTCGACAATTACCAATCCCTTTGGAATGACAGTTTCATTCTCGGCCGGTATCGGTATGTACTTTGCAAACTTTACAAGGTCGGCGTCAATGAACAAGGACTCTATCGTCTTCATAATGTCTGAATCGAGGGTGAACTGTTTCAACTGCGCGAAGACTTCGTCCGATGTCATTTCTAAAGCCATAATTCCAAACCGGCGTTCAAAATATTCACGAACGATTTCCGTCGCCTCGGAGTAAAATGCTTTCACGTCCCCTTGCTGCCATATCCTCTTTTCCTCCAACTCCTTTAACCGCGCAATCGCCCGGATGTGCGGCGGAATTTTCTCTTCTTCTGCCACTTGAGCTTCTTCCGGTTTCTTTCGTTTCTTCACATAGTAATAGATGGCATACAGCAATGCCGCAATTGCGGCAATGATGCCCGTGTAGAGAGAGATCTCCTTCCACGTCAAAGGAACGTCAAGCGGGGGCTTGATATCTTTGATCGCTTTTGAGGTATCGACCTGGACGGATGATACGTATATGGTCAGAGGATCGGATTGAGCATGACGCAACCCTGTATCGCCGGGAGCCTTGTACGAAATCCCGATTGGCGGGATTACAAATTCTCCCGAATCGTACTTTGATAACGTGAATTTTATCCTTTCCGTTATCACTCCACCAGATTCATCGCGCTGGACCGAATCCTGATGAATAATTTCGAAGACTCCGAGCGAGTCTTTCCACCCGCCCCAGGATATGACATCGGACCCGCTGTGCTTTACCTGAACAGTCAGATGCAACCAATCGCCCATTGTGATGTGCGTGGAGTCGACGGCCGCAAGTACAGAGACTTCCTGACCGCAAAGGAGCGAAGTGTGAGCGACCAAAAAGACAACGGCAAGACTGAAACGGGAAAGATAACCACTACATCGAAATTTCATTACACTTCATACTTCCTGAAAAATTCTACAAACGCTGCTCGCGCAATTTGAAAAAATCCACCAACGGCTTTATGTACGGCCTCTCAATTTGGATGTCTATCCGGTCGACCTTTGTCGTCAAAAACAGTTTCCGCAATCGTTCCTCATGCTGCTGCCAATAGTAGCGGAAGGCGTGCTGGAGATGAATATTGCTCGTGTCGACCCAGCGCTCGCGCCCCGATTCGGCGTCTTTCATCTTCATCAATCCTACTCGTGGAAGTTCCCGTTCACGCGGGTCACGCATCGTAATCGCGATAACATCATGTTTTTTGCTGACAATGCGCAATGCGCTGTCATATCCCTCGTCGATAAAATCGGAGATCAGAAATGCGATTGATCGTTTCTTGATGACGGAATTGAGGTACTCCAGCGCTCCCTTGATGTCGGTGCCGCTTCCCTCTGGTTCAAACGAAAGCAACTCACGCACGATGCGCAGAATGTGCGCTTTCCCCTTCTTCGGGGTGATGAACTTCTCGATCTTGTCCGTGAAAAGAATCAGCCCCACCTTGTCGTTGTTCCGGATGGCAGAGAAGGCAAGCACGGCGCAGATCTCCGTCGCGATTTCATTTTTCATTGCCTGGGCGCTGCCGAAGTTTTCAGAACTGCTCAGATCGACAAGGAGCATCACCGTGAGTTCGCGCTCTTCTTCAAAGATCTTTATGAAGGGATGATTGAGACGCGCCGAGACATTCCAGTCGATCGAGCGAATGTCGTCGCCGTACTGGTACTCCCGCACTTCTGAGAATTCCATGCCGCGTCCTTTGAAGACAGAATGATATTCGCCGGAGAAAACGTGGTTCACCAGTCCCCGCGTCTTAATTTCTACCTGCCGAACTTTTTTGAGAAGCTCTTGTGTTGTCAACTTGCAATGATCAATGAATAATGACCAATGAGCAATAATCAATGAGTAATGATCAATGAGCATTGGTCGTTGTTCATTGGTCATTGATCATTACTCATTACTCATTGCTCAGGGTACTTCTATCTTGTTAAGAATCTCCTGCACAATACTTTCCGACGTCACTTCCTCCGCTTCGGCTTCGTAGGTCACCGCCACGCGATGCCGCAGTACATCGAGACTGACGGCTCGAACGTCTTCAGGAATGACGTAGCCGCGCCGCTTGATAAACGCATACGCCTTCGCGCCGAGCGCCAGATTGATCGTCGCACGCGGCGATGCACCGTAGCTAATCAACTGTGCAAGGTTCGGGACTCCGTATTCTTTTGGATTGCGGGTTGCAAACACGATGTCGAGAATATAGCGTTCAATTTTCTCGTCCATATAGATTTCCCCCATCGCATTCCGCGCCTTCAAAATATCTTTCGGTGAAACGACTGCCTTGACGTGGACCTCGAGTCCGTTCACATTTTGGCGCATGATTAGCAGCTCTTCTTCTTTCGAAGGATAATCGATCTTGATTTTTAGCATGAAACGGTCGACTTGAGCCTCAGGTAGAGGATACGTTCCCTCCTGCTCGATCGGATTTTGCGTTGCAAGTACGAGGAACGGTTCTTCGAGTTTGAAAGTATCTTCTCCTATCGTCACTTGCCGTTCCTGCATCGCCTCGAGGAGCGCGCTTTGGACTTTCGCGGGGGAACGGTTGATTTCATCAGCCAAAATGAAGTTCGCAAAGATCGGCCCCTTCTTCGTCTGGAATTTTGATTCCTTCTGATTATAGATCAGTGTCCCGACGAGGTCGGCGGGAAGCAAATCGGGAGTGAACTGGATACGCTGGAACTTCGCCTGGATAGCTGCGGCAAGCGTTTTGACTGCCATCGTCTTTGCAAGGCCCGGGACACCTTCGAGGAGTATATGCCCGTTGGCGAGCAAACCGATGAGCAGACGCTCTACCATGGTTTTCTGCCCAACAATGACTTTCCCGACTTCCATTGTCAGCAAATCAACAAAAGCGCTCTCGCGCTGGATCTTCTCGTTGATCGCCTTGATATCGTGCTGCATTCAACCTCCAAACATGAGTAAACGAGGGGTAATTATGTGGCAACATTGAATTTAGACTGCAACTAATTTAAAAAAGTTCCGCTCAAAATCAATTTGTTTCGGCTGGGCAAATTTGGTTTCCATGAAAAAATTTTGTACGTTTTCCTGTCGAAATAAATCCTCCCCATTTTCCAAAGGTCAACTATGGGTAGAAGTATCCTTGTCTTGGGCGTTTTATGCATCCTGTTGGTCGCAAGTTGCGGCGAGAAAAAAACCGATCCTTCAAAAATCGATGAGGCAACAAGGCTTGTCAGGAATAAAGACTTTGAGAAAGGCATTGCCATGCTCGACGACATGGGGAAGTCGAGCCCTAACGACGAAGTGCTGAAGAAGGCCCGAGTCAACGCGCACATAATGTACGGAAATTACCTTATGTACGAGTCGACATTGGCACCAAAAGAGAAATATCCGTCGGCCCTGCGGCAGTACCGGATGGCAGCGGCAATCGAACCGACGAACGCCGAAGCAAATCAGAACATCAATCTGATCGAGGGGATTTACGGTCAGATGGACCGTACCATCCCTAATTAGGGCATTTGATTCTCACGGCAAGGATTTGTATCTTTGAATTAACATACGGGCGCTTAGCTCAGTCCCAAGGGGACTTCGCTGAGAGCTCATCTAAATCTAAAGCGGGCGCTTAGCTCAGTCCCAAAGGGACTTCGCTGAGGGCTCATCTAAATCTAAAGCGGGCGCTTAGCTCAGCTGGTTCAGAGCGTACGCCTCACACGCGTAAGGTCGCCGGTTCGATCCCAGCAGCGCTCACAAGACAAGCCCCGCCACAGCGGGGCTTTTTTATTTTACAGCAGGTCGAGCGCTTCTCAGCGAGATCCGCCGCCTGCTGGCGGATCGAGCGCTTCTCAGCGAGATCCGCCGCCTGCTGGCGGATCGAGCGCTTCTCAGCGAGATCCGCCGCCCTCTGGCGGATTCGATCCCAGCAGCGCCCACAAGACAAGCCCCGCCACAGCGGGGCTTTTTTATTTTACACAG
>JAGVPT010000253.1 GCA_020052095.1 Bacteroidota bacterium
CTATACAAATCAAGAAGCGAGTTATTCATTGGATTCTCCTGCATTGTGGTCGACTCCAATGTACGACGCTTTTTAATCACTTTTGCGTAACATCACTGAGTTAGAACAATATTCGTTATTTTGCCCGTAGCGAAGCATGGGACAAATTGTATATCTAAAAAAATGTGATATATTTAGAATAAAGAATATGCTCAGAGATCAAAACGATACAATTGCAGCCATTGCCACTCCGCTGGGGGAGGCTGGCATTTCCGTAATAAGGGTGAGCGGCGTACGAGCGATCGAGATTACAGATAGTGTGTTTAAAGGAAAAGCCTCATTGCGGGGAGCTCTTTCTCATTCAATCCATTTCGGAAGAATCGCTGATCCTATAGCGGGACTTATAGACGAAGTGCTGGTCTCTGTGTTCAAAAAGCCTCATTCCTACACGGGCGAAGATGTTGTTGAGATAAGCTGCCATGGAAGCCATTACGTTACCGCCAAGATTCTTGAGACTGTTATTGGGAAAGGGGCAAGGATGGCTGACCCGGGAGAGTTCACACAAAGAGCGTTCCTTCGCGGCAAGTTGGACTTAATGCAGGCTGAAGCGGTGGCCGACCTGATTCATTCCAAAACAGCGCTCGCACATCGGGCCTCCATAGAACAACTGAATGGCTCACTATCCATCTCAATTCATGCTATTCGACAAAAACTGATTGACCTTTGTTCATTGTTAGAACTGGAACTCGATTTTGCAGAAGAGGGAATAGAGTTGACCGATCACAAGCGCGTGGAGTCGTTTTTTGATGAAACAATAACGGATTTAGAAATTTTGATAAATTCATACAAGTACGGAAGGATTATTCGGGATGGTGTGAAGGCCGTTTTGGCGGGAGCTCCAAATGTCGGCAAGTCTAGTCTCCTGAACATCTTACTAAAACAGAATCGAGCCATTGTAAGCGATGTCCCCGGAACGACAAGAGATGTTATTGAGGAGGCCATTCTTATTGAAGGAATTGCTTTCCGGTTGGCCGATACTGCTGGTTTGAGAAAGACCTCAGATCTTGTCGAGCAGGAGGGAGTCAGAAGAAGCCGGAACCAAATTTCTGGCGCTGATCTCGTCTTACTCTTGATCGACTCTTCGGAAATAATTACAGCGGACGGACTCGATATCATATTAGACGTCGTTCAGCGATTCAGTGATAAGGTCCTGATCGTCTTGAACAAAGTCGACATCATGCATCCGGAGTTTAGCTTGAATTCGTTTGAAGCATGCGAGCGAATTAGCATCTCCTGTATTAGCGGTCAAGGAATTGATCTGTTAACAAAAAAGATGATGCAGCAGGTTATTAGCAATTGTGATCCTACCTCTTCAAGCGTGCAGATACAGAGCGAGCGGCATCGGGATTTGCTCAAGAAAACGCTGACGTCTGTTATTGCTGCACGGTCTACTTTGCTGGAAAATTTGAGCGGTGAGTTCATTGCCGTTGATCTACGGGCTGCTCTGAATTACCTTGGAGATATCATAGGTATTACGACGCCAGAAGATGTCCTTCATAACATCTTCTCTAAATTCTGTATCGGAAAATGACTGTTTCACGTGAAACCAAATGCTGATAAAAGATCCAAAAGAGCATTATAACGTAGTTGTTGTCGGCGGTGGCCATGCTGGCATCGAAGCCTCGCTTGCAGCTGCCCGCATGGGATCGAGCACACTGTTAATTGTCCTGAAGGCAGATAGCATTGGGCGGATGTCCTGCAATCCCGCCATAGGTGGAACGGCCAAGGGTCATATGGTGAGGGAGATAGATGCCTTAGGGGGCGAAATGGCAAAGATTGCTGACGCTACGGGGATTCACTTCAAAATCCTGAACAAATCCAAGGGTCCAGCAGTCTGGTCTCCACGATCCCAAAATGATCGGGAAGATTACTCGTTTGAGGCTCGACGGAGAATTTTGGCGCAACGAAATCTGGACGTGCTGGAAGACTCAGTATGTGATGCAGAGGTCAAAAATGGACATTTGCGATCGATCCGAACTTCCCTTGGCCGGTCAATTCTCTGTCAGTGCTTGGTTCTGTGCGCCGGCACCTTTCTGAATGGGCTTATGCACACTGGGCTCAAGAGTAGGGTCGGTGGGAGGTTTGGGGAGCCGCCAGCAAAACGGTTGACAGAATCTCTGATCAGTCTTGGATTTGTGTCCGGCAGACTGAAGACGGGCACTCCTCCCAGAATAGATCTTAATAGCATAGACCTCTCTACTGTTGAAGTCCAGTCAAGTGACAATCCGCCGAGGCCGTTCTCTTACTCAAACACCAAGATATCCAATCGCTTAATTGACATGTATCTTACGTACACAAACCCTGTCACACACTCAATACTGGAGAAAGGATTTGACCGCTCTCCTATGTTCGGGGGTAGGATCAAAGGAAGGGGGCCGCGCTATTGCCCGTCCATCGAAGACAAAGTGCATAGGTTTGCCGACCGAGAAAGGCATCAGATTTTTCTTGAGCGCGAGGGGTATGAGACAAATGTTGTATATGTCAATGGGTTCTCGACAAGCTTGCCAGAAGAAATACAATTCGAGGGACTTAAATCAATTGCTGGCCTAAAAAATGTGAAGATGCTCAGGCCGGGGTACGCAGTCGAATATGACTACTTTCCACCAAGTCAACTAAAACACACTTTGGAGACCAAGTTGGTTTCGGGTCTATTCTTTGCTGGCCAAATAAATGGAACATCCGGATACGAAGAGGCTGCCGGCCAAGGACTGATTGCAGGAATAAATGCAGCGTTGAAAGCCCGGGGGGAAAATGGGATTGTCTTGAAGCGAAGCGAGGCTTACATCGGAGTTATGATCGACGATCTCATAAATAAATCAACCGACGAACCATATCGGATGTTTACCTCGCGGGCAGAACATCGCCTCCTTCTAAGGCAGGACAACGCTGATCGGAGGCTTATGTCTAAAGGCCACGAGTTAGGCCTGATCTCAAAAGAATTGATTGCGAACCTGAGAACAAGAGAAGAAGCTATTAAGAGAGCAATAAAGTATTTGGAAGAGACGGTGATTGCGCCACAGAATGTGAATGACCTGTTGCAGCGCAGGGGATTGTCAACGACGACTGAACATGAAAAATTATCACAAATCCTTAAACGGCCCAGAGTTGAAATTGTTGACCTTTCGCCCCTTGTGCCGAGCGAGAGTATAAGAAAATCTCTTTCGAATCACGAGATTGCTGAACAGGTTGAGATCGATCTAAAATATGAAGGATACATAAAAAGAGAACTTGAACAGATTGAGAAATTTTTGAAGTACGAAGCTTTTGAAATCCCAGAGAATTTTGACTACTTAGGGATCAAGTCCATCAGCATCGAGGGAAAAGAGAGGCTCCACAAAGTGAGACCGCGCTCGATCGGCCAAGCATCAAGAATATCCGGTGTAACTAATTCTGATATTTCAGTTTTGAGCGTCTTTCTGAGGAAATAAATTGTTACGTTTCACGTGAAACATTATCAATACATCTTCCAGCTTTGACACAAAACGAAATTTGGCTACGAACAATAGTCCAAAAAAACAATCTTACAATAACAGACATTGAGCTTTCGGAGCTTACTGAATACTGTGTACTACTCGAGCGATGGAACAAGAGCATCAATCTAATTTCGAGGAGAGATGAGGAGAACATCTGGCGAAACCATATACTGATGTCCTTAGTATTCTTGTTCAGGATCGAATTTCCACGCGGCGCAAAAATACTAGACCTCGGAACCGGAGGCGGGCTTCCAGGCATCCCGTTGAGTATAATGAGGCGAGACATAGAGTTCGTTTTGGTCGATTCTATAAGAAAAAAGACCACTGCTGTTGAGGATATGGTAGAGGCATTGGGGTTGCCAAATGTGAAGGTTGTGTGCGGTCGTGCGGAAGACCTAGGCCGACTCAACATTTACGCTCGTACTTTTGATGCTGTTATTGCAAGAGCGGTTTCGTCGTTGGACAATCTTGTCGCTTGGGCCGCTCCGTTTCTCAAGATCGGCGAAGCTTCAAAGAAATTTGTTGTCTCAACGCCGCAAAGAATTGTTCTCACTCGTCCAGTGCTCATTAGCATAAAAGGGGGGGATCTTTCTGTTGAAAATGACCGGGCGCGGAAGCGATTTCCACACATCACACTACACTCTTTCGACGTCACATTTAATGGCAGTGAAGTTCTGGACAACTTTGGAAAAAAAATCATCTTAGTCGAAACCAATTAGCGGTGAAGAGATTGAGCGCCCAACAAGTCTTATTCGAACAACTGAAGAAATTGACGACAGAACAGAGAAATCCCAAGAGTATGGATATCGATGTCCGGTCGATACCAGAAATTCTCAAGATCATTAATGATGAAGACAAGCACATAGCTTTGGCCGTTGAAAAAGAGATTCCGTATATCGCGACGGCGGTTGAAATCGTCGTGCGTTCTTTCAAGAATGAAGGTAGACTGTTCTATGTTGGTGCCGGCACGAGCGGCCGCCTGGGTGTCCTGGATGCTGTTGAATGTCCGCCAACGTACGGCGTGAGTTTTAAAATGGTCCAGGGAATGATAGCCGGCGGAGAGAGGGCAATGTTCCGCGCCCAAGAGGGGGCAGAGGACAAGGAAGAAAACGGCGCGAAGGATATCGAGGAAAAACTAGTGACGGAAAAGGACGTCGTTTGCGGCATTGCGGCGAGCCTTCGTACCCCATACGTGGTCGGAGCAATCAAGCGGGCCAAGAAAAAAGGGGCGAAAACGCTCTATCTTACAACAAATCCACGGGAAAGGCTCTCCCTGCCGGATTTTCAGGAATTAGCTTCCGCGATTGATGTGGCGATCTGCCCGGAGGTTGGTCCGGAGGTGATAATGGGGTCAACGAGGATGAAGTCTGGAACAGCGCAAAAATTGGTGTTGAATATGATTACTACCACCGCCATGGTGCGTCTGGGCAAAGTTTATGAAAACATGATGATCGACCTTCAGATGACAAATCTTAAGCTCAAAGAGCGTGCAAAGAAAGTGGTTATGACCGTTACTGGGGTGGGATATGATGAGGCTCAGGAATACCTCGAAAAGGCCGACGGGCACGTCAAAACCGCTCTCGTTATGATCAAAGCAGGGGTCTCAAAACGTGATGCTCTGCAACGACTTGTCAACGCTGACGGATTTGTTCGAGCAGCGATAGAAGGAAAAAAATACAAGTCAATTTAAATGAGGACGATCGCATGAACAGTTCTCCCCTTGATCTTGATGTCTATCCTCCCTTTCAAGGATATCCGAAAGCGGGTATCGATTTCCTCCGTAAGCTTAAGCGCAACAATAACCGGCAGTGGTTTGAGAAACACAAAGAAAAGTTCGAGACCGATGTCAAGTTGCCGATGCAATCGATCATAGCATCTCTCCAACCGTACTTCGATTCGTTCGCGCCACAATTTGATATCAATCCGAAAAGATCGCTTTTTAGGATCTACCGAGACATTCGCTTCAGCAAAGACAAGACCCCCTACAAAACACACGTCGCGGCTCACTTTGTTCTCCGGGGAAAACCGAAGGGGGTAGAAGGCTCAGGTTTTTACCTCCATATTGGACCTGGGGAAATTTTTCTCGGGGGCGGTATTTATATGCCCGACAGCGACCAATTAAAGAGCATTCGTAAAGCGATTGCAGAACGATCCAAAGAGTTTCTTATGATTGTCCGCGATAAGTCTTTCGTTAGAAGATTCAAGAAACTCGATGGCGACAAGCTTCAACGGGTGCCCCGGGGCTACGATCCCGGCCATCTTATGGCTGAATGGTTGAAGCTGAAGCAGTTTTTTGTCGGGGTCGAATGGAAAGAAGAAAAATGTCTGAAGAAGTCGTTTGTCGAAGAAATTGCGAAAGTGTACGAGGAGGCTACTCCCCTCGTCATATTTCTTAATGATGCATTGAAATAAACTCTCCCTCCACTCATCATAAACATTGCCAATCTCAAGAACTGAAACAAAGCAATACTTTCTGCTTTACAAACCGTACGGCGTTCTCTCGCAGTTCAGCGATAACCGGGGGAGAAAAACCCTGAAAATCCTCGGCACGTTCCCAAATGATGTGTACTCAGTTGGGCGGCTTGACATGGATAGCGAAGAGCTTATTCTTCTGACAAACGACTCTGAATTAAACCATCGATTGACAGAACCGAAGTTCGAACACGCTCGAACATATCTCGTCCAGATTGAAAAATTGCCTACGAAGGGGGCGATTGAGCAACTTAGTGAAGGAGTGACGATAAAGGGAGAGAAGACAAAACCGGCAGTGGTTCGACTTCTTGAGGCAGAGCCCGATATGCCACCTCGAATTCCGGCGATTCGCTATCGCAAAAATATTCCAACTGCCTGGATCGAAATCACCCTACGAGAAGGACGAAATCGGCAAATTCGGAAAATGACCGCCGCTGTGGGACACCCGGCTCTGCGACTTATTAGAACAGCAATAGGGGAATTATTGCTTGGCGCCCTGAAGCCCGGCGATTCGCGACGCCTTGGGGAAAAAGAAGTAAAAAAACTGAGATTTTCAGCAGGAATGTAGCTGGGAACTCAGGCGCAAATCAATTCCGATTACCATTCCCTTGTTTCACCTATCATCAACAGGAAGAAATCTTCCGGCAGGAGTTTTCTTTTTTCGATTTCTTCACGAAGTTTCTTGGGTGGTTCCTCTAGCGGTTCATCGGTTTGCTTAAAGGTCCCCCAATGGATGGCGAGCATCTTCTTTCCCTTAAGGTCATGAAACGCCTGGATTGCATCGGCGGGATTCATATGAATCGGCTTCATCAGTTCACGAGGTTCATATGCTCCGATGGGGAGCAGGGCAAGATCAAACGGACCGAACTTCCTCCCGATTTCTGCAAATCCATTGAAGTATCCTGAATCGCCCCCGAAGTATAAGCGTCTCCCTTTTCCCAGCAGCACCCACGAACACCAAAGCGTTGCATTTCTGTCGCTCACCCATCGTCCAGAGAAATGTTGAGCCGGAGCACAGATAATCTTGACATCCTTGTACGTAACACCTTCCCACCAGTCCAATTCCTCGACGTTCGAGATGCCGCGGTCTTCGAACCAATCTCTCACTCGCAGCGGGACAAAAAATTTTGTATTTGGGTTCTTGGCAAGCGTGAGTATTGTTTGATCATCAAGATGATCGTAGTGGTTATGCGAGATAAGGACGACATCAATGGGTGGAAGTTTTTCGAGTGTAATCCCGGGGTCTGAAGCACGCGCATCGCCTGCCCAACTGACGGGACCGACTTTGTCGCTCCATACCGGGTCGGTAAGAATATTAAGACCTTCAAACTGGATAAAGCATGTCGAGTGACCAACCCAGGTGATTGTATACTGCTTACTTTGCTTGAGAAGGCCGCCGTCGTTATACGTTCTGGGGATGTCGGCGGTCGGCTTGGAGAGAAAGCTTCCGAGCTTGCCGACCACCCATGGTGCCATCTTCGTAAACGCCGCTTCCTCAAAATTCGGATCGGTGTTCCTGAAGCCAGCGTCAAGATGATGCGACGGAACAGACTGGCCGTCGCCCCCTTGCGCATTGAGGATTGTAGCCGCAAGGATGGTAAGAATGATGAGCGTGCTGATTCTTTGTGCAAGATTCATGGAGAGTGAAGAAGCTGGATTCCTCTGGCGCTGGACTCTCATTTGAACGAATGGCGCACGCAATAGCTTCGCGGCGCATGTTGACAGATGCAGGAATATAAGTGAATTTCTTGAGAAATAAACGTACTTTAGTCAAGCGAACCGAATTCCAACAAGTTGCATCCAATGGTAAACACGACGTCTCACTCACCAGACAATACTCTAATAAGAAAAGCTCAAGCTGGAGACTCGCAAGCATTCTCCGAGCTCGTGAAGCGCTATGAACAAACGGTCTACGGCTTCTCATTTAAGGTGTGCCGCAACAAGGAGAAAGCAGAAGAGACCCTGCAGGATACGTTTATCAATGTTTACCGGAAGCTGGACCAATTCAACGGCGAGTCGAAATTCTCCACATGGCTCTACTCAATAGTGACTAACAATTGTCTGATGAAGCGCCGTAAGCGGAAGATAGATGAACAGATGGTGTATCTTGATGAACCGCCGATTGGGGACGATGAGGCTCACGACCGTTTGACCATCCCTTCGTGGAATGAAACACCGGCAGATGAATTGATGAGGGGTGAGTTGCGCTCGCACCTGGACGAAGCGATCCAAAAATTACCACTTGACTATCGCATTGTTTTCATTTTGCGCGACATAGAAAACAAGGGAGCAGAAGAGACTGCAAAGATATTGAAGCTCTCCGTTCCGGCTGTCAAATCGCGCCTGCGGCGCGCTCGTGTATTCTTGCGCGAGCGGCTCAATGATTATATGAAACAATAATGAGTCTGCTCTAAAAAGGTATTTTTAAGAAAATAATTGTCAAATTTAAACTGGATTCGATATCTAAAAATTGAAATTAGACCTTTTTAGATTCGA
>JAGVPT010000013.1 GCA_020052095.1 Bacteroidota bacterium
ATCCATTTTCACTGCAAGAAATCCTCAGCTACATCGACGGCCTCGCGGGTGAAAATACCTCAGCGAAGTGCGCAATCGATATCGCATTGCACGATTGGATTGGAAAGAAGCTCGCCGTGCCGCTTTACAAGCTCTGGGGCCTCGAGAAGACGAAAACACCGATGTGTTCGTTCACGATCGGAATTGACACCCCCGATGTTGTCGCCAAAAAAGTGCGTGAGGCCGAGGAGTATCCGATCCTTAAAATCAAAGTCGGGTTGGATAACGACAAAGAAATGATCGGTACCATTCGAAAGATCACGGACAAAGTTCTTCGGGTTGATGCGAACGAAGGATGGAAAAACAAAGAGCTAGCGCTCGAGCGGATAAAATGGCTGCAGGACCAGAATGTCGAGTTCATCGAGCAACCGATGCCCGCAGCACAGTTTGACGACATTAAATGGCTCCGGGACAAAGTCGACATGCCGATCATCGCCGACGAAAGTGTGATCCGGCTGTCGGATCTTCCGACACTGGCGCAAGCGTACGATGGCATCAACATTAAACTGATGAAAAGCACCGGGGTCCGGGAAGCATTGCGGATGATTCACACCGCCCGGGCGTTGAATATGAAGATCATGATGGGATGTATGATTGAAAGCGCGGTGGCTATTTCAGCCGCTGCGCAACTTTCGCCGCTGATTGATTATGCTGACCTGGATGGCAATGCTCTCATCACCAATGATCCGTTCGACGGAGTACGGAACATAAAAGGAATATTGACGTTGAGCGATAAAGCGGGAATTGGAGCAACGCCTCGTTGAGTGAAAAGATATCACCATTGACTACGACCATCGCCATATTGCCCGAACACCTAGCGAACAAGATCGCCGCAGGTGAAGTTGTTCAGCGACCGGAATCAGTCGTGAAGGAGCTTGTTGAAAACTCCATTGATGCCGGCGCAAATACAATTTCTATTGTGATCAAAGAAGGAGGCAAAAGCCTCATTCAGATATCCGATGATGGCATGGGAATGAACGAGGAAGATGCAGTGATTGCGTTCGCCCGCCATGCGACAAGCAAAATCAGGTCGTATGAAGACCTCGAGACTATTCGGACGCTCGGCTTCCGCGGCGAGGCGTTGGCGTCGATTGCTGCAGTCGCACACGTTGAGTTGAAGACACGACGCGCTGCTGATGAAGTCGGAACGTTGGTCCGCATCGAAGGGGGAGATGTAAGAGAGCAATCGAAAACCAGCGCGCAACCCGGCACTACAGTCACTGTCCGAAATCTATTCTACAACACGCCGGCGCGGCGTCATTTCCTAAAATCGAACAGCACAGAGTTCAAGCATATTTACGATGTCGTTCAACGAGTGGCGTTGTCTCATCCCGAAATCGCCATTGAGTTTACAAGCGACGGCGAGCGTCTTCTCGACGTAAAGGCGACCTCCTTGGAAGAAAGGCTCAAGAATCTCTACGGCGAGCGACACTTCGAAACGCTCATCCCGATCCGTGAGGAGACAGAATTGTTGTCGCTGTCCGGGTTCATTGGTAAGCCCGACTTCGCCCGGAAGTCACGTGTCGACCAATATCTCTTTCTGAACAAGCGGTTCATCGTCAACAGATCCATCAATCATGCAATATATTCCGGATTCGAGCACTTGCTCGAGAAGGGCAATTTTCCGTTCTATCTCGTTTCTATTGAACTCGACCCTCGTAAAGTCGACGTCAACGTCCATCCATCAAAAATGGAAGTGAAATTTTCCGACGAACAGAGTATTTATCGACTTGTTATGTCTGTAGTGCGAAAAGCGCTCGGCGCGCAGGATCTCGTTCCGTCGCTCGAGATGAATGGCAGTAAGAGTTTCGATTCTTCGTTCACATCGCTTCGACATGCTGCCCTCCCACGATATTTGTCGCCAGGAATCGATTCCTTCGCCGGCGGCCGGGTATCGCCGCCATCAACCGCCCTGGGAACATCTCCGGAGGACATTTCTCTCAATCTCGACAAGCTTTTCGCGGATATTCCCACGGTGCCACTCCCTGCCCCACAGGCGCCACAGCAATTCGCACACGGGACCCGCGAAAATGAAGCCCAGGAGGGGAGGGCCATTTGGCAACTTCACAACAAGTATATTCTCTCTCAAATCAGGACAGGCTTAATGATCGTTGACCAGCATGTTGCACATGAGAGAGTGTTGTACGAGCATGCATTATCAAGTTTTGACAATGCTGTTCCAGTCTCGCAACAATTGCTTTTTCCACAGACTCTGCAATTATCGGCGGGCGATTTTGCGCTCGCGAAGGATCTGATCCCTCATTTGCAGGCAATCGGATTCGAGCTGAAGTTATTCGGAAAGAATGCAATCGTTTTGGAAGGTGTTCCGACTGATGTAAAAGCAGGGACCGAAGGGAGCATCCTCCAAGATATTCTCGACGAATTCAAGAACAACCAGCACAGGGTGAAGCTCGACGCGCGCGACAACGTCGCAAAATCATTCTCCTGCAAAGCCGCGATAAAGGCCGGGGATAAGCTCTCGGACGTCGAAATGAGAGTTCTCATCGATCAACTTTTTGCAACGTCGATGCCATATGTCTGCCCCCACGGGAGACCTGTTGTGGTGAAGATTTCCCTTACCGAACTCGACCGAAGGTTCATGCGCACATCGTAAATATTAGTTCAAAGAACTTCCTAATCTGAATATTAACAAGTATTGTAACTGCTTGGCATTTCGAAAGCTTAATTAGCCACTAAGGCTCAAAGGCACAAAGAAGATCACCTCGTGTCTTGGTGTCTCATATGTTTAGATTATCGAGTAGCAAAGAACAATCTGATTTTATACTTTAGCTTCGCATGAGAGATTTCGATTATGTGCCATGAGGCGTTGACCTCG
>JAGVPT010000062.1 GCA_020052095.1 Bacteroidota bacterium
ATCGCAAGCCTCCGAGCTTTGTTGTGGGTTTTTGGTTGACACTGAAATCTACACAACTGCTTTGAGGCTTGCACTATTTTAAACATAAGGTCTGAGCGAGAGGCGCTTCACAGCCACGAGTCGAAGGGTCCATAGTTCGACCTGTCCCTTTGCGGCTCGTGGCGGCAGGCCGCCACTCACTCACTATGACTTTGTGTTCAAAACGTACCACCACTAAAAATGGCAACTCGTTGCGTCTTTGCGCGATAGACATTCAATTGTCCCACTATTTCTTCTCCCAATTCTTCAAGAACTCCACCAGCAAACGTACTCCCACCCCTGAGCCCCCTTTGGGTGCATAGTCCATATTCTCTTCCAGGATCGCAGTGCCCGCGATGTCGAGATGCGCCCACTTGTACTCGCCGATAAACTTCTTCAGGAACCATCCCGCAGTGATTGCGCCCGCCCAACGGCCGCCGGTGTTCTTCACGTCGGCAACGTCGCTTTTGATCATCTTCTCATATTCATCAAACATCGGAAGCTGCCAGACTCGTTCGTACGTTTTTTCTCCCGCAGCTTTCAGACTCTCCATTGTCGCTTGGTCGTTCCCCATCATTCCCGTGGCAAGATGCCCGAGCGCGACGACGCACGCTCCTGTAAGCGTTGCCAGGTCAATAACGACATCCGGTTTGAATTTAGAAGCATAGCCTAGCGCATCGGCGAGGATAAGCCTCCCTTCGGCATCGGTGTTGTCGACTTCGGAGGTCTTGCCGTTGAAGTGACGTACGATGTCACCCGGTTTTACCGCTGTTCCGCTCGGCATGTTCTCCACGGAGGGTATCAAACCGACGACATGGACGGGGAGTTTCATTTCAGCGAGCGCTTGAAATGTACCGACAACTGCAGCCGCGCCGCTCATGTCCATTTTCATCTCCGCCATGTTTGCCGACGGTTTTATGGAAATTCCCCCACTGTCAAATGTGACACCTTTGCCGACGAGGACGACTGTCTTTCCGTTTCCTTTTGCAGGAATGTGCTCCAGGATCACAAATCGTGGCGGGTGATTGCTCCCTTTTCCCACGGAGAGAAGGCCGCCCATTTTCAGACTTTCGATTTTCCTCTGGTCGAATATTGTCGCTTTGAATCCGTAGTCGTGGGCCGTTTGTTGGACGTCGAACGATAGTGTCTCGGGATAGATCTCGTTCGACGGAGCGTTTTGAAGGTCGCGCGCATGGCATACCGCCTTGGAAATGATCTCGCCAAATCTGGCGCCCGTTTGAATCTCATTGAAATTCTTTTTCTCAGCCGTGAAGAGGGTCAGGCTCTCTAGTCTCTTCTTCTCGGCGTCCGGCGTCAGGTATTTGTCGTATTTGTATACGGAGAGGAAAGCACCTTCAACGATGGACTGTGCCACATCTGCCGCCGATGAGCCAATCGAATGGGGAAGGAGAGTCAAAGGCGGAAATTCAATCCCAAGCGAACCGACCTTCATCGACTGTGCAGTCTTTGCCGCCGTCGCGGCGGCACGGCGGAGTTTTTCGAGCGTGACTTTTTCTGTCTCGCCCACGCCCACCAGGAAGAGGCGCGGCGATGCAATTGGTTTCTCGGTATACAGAGAGAGTAATTCGCCTTCTTTCGCGGTGAAATCTTTTAGGGAAACCGCCGCCTGCAATTTCTCCCCGAGCTGCTTCCCCAAAGCCGCGATCTGTTGAGCAAGCCCCTTTTTGTCCTGAAAAATAAAAACCGCAACCGCATTTTCCTTTGCATCTGATAACGCGCTGACTTCACTTCTAACCTTCATTATTTCTCCTTTAGTAACATTTGCTAACTGCAATATCCGTGGCACCCATTCGCCCCCATGTCGAAACCACATTTGTTGAACTATTCCATCATTCCATCATTCCATCATTCCCTGATTCCAACATTCCATTATTCCATTATTCCATTATTCCATTATTCCACCATTCCACCATTCCATCTTCCCGCCCCAGGTCCCGCGAGCTCACAAATAAGCCACTGCCCGCTCAGTCACTCTGATGACGACATCGGGCAGAGTGCTTCCATAAATTCTTGCCCCGGCGGCGTTCTTGTGTCCATTGCCGCCAAATTCCTTTGCCAGTGCGTTGATTGCAATATCGCCTTTCGAACGAAAACTCACCTTGACACCATTCTCCAACTCGATAAACATTAACCCCACTCGCACGCCGCCGATGGACATTGCATGATTTATCATGTTGTCTGTGTCTTCTTCCGCAGTCTGTGTCTCGCTAAAGTCTTTTCGCAAAAGAACCATGGTCGCAACTCTTCCGCCGTGCACCACTGACAACGACGAAAGGGCCCGTCCGAGCAGCTTCAATTTGCTCACCGGACCCTCTTCAAATATCTTTTGATAGATCTCTGTGGGGTCGGCGCCGTGCAGAAGAAGATCGGCGATGATGCGGTGCGTCTCGACGTCGGTTTTTGGAAAGCGAAACGAGCCGGTGTCGGTCATGATGGCGGCGTAGAGCGCCTCGGCAATCGGCTTCGTTATCGCGCCGCCGTCCAGAAACCTCAACAAATTATAAATGATTTCTCCGGTCGCGGGCGCCTTTTCGTCTATAAGATAGAGGTCGGCAAACTCCTCCCGGTCGAGATGGTGGTCGATACAGATTTTGTTTGCTCGACTCTCCATCACAAGTTCTTTCATTGCAGGAAAACGGGCCGCTGAATTTGTGTCGAGCGCCACGATCACCTCGGCATCTTTTATGACGGTTCCATGCTTCGCAGTAGAAAATGTCGCTATCGGAAAAAGTGCATGCATAAATTTGTAATACGCCGGCGTCTCGCTCTGGTTGATGATCGCAACGCTTTTCCCCCTGCCTGTGAGATATAGTGCCAGCGCCACTTCGCTCCCCAATCCGTCGCCGTCCGGATTGATATGCGTTGTCAGGACGAACGTGGTTTTTGACTTGAATATTTCTTTGCAGGATTCGAACGATTGTCTCATCTGTGTTCTATGGTGTTCAATGGACATCAAAGAATCAAAATGATGCCGCCCCGATTGTGGTACTCTAGTGCCATTTCAAGAAGGAAATCTTGTGATTCAATTTCCCATGTATTGCTTCGACGCGGCCGCGACAGTCATCCTTTTATGTTAAAATGCAAGAGTCATAGAGTGTGTAGAGAGGGCACGAACGTAATTCAATCTTTTATCAGCA
>JAGVPT010000280.1 GCA_020052095.1 Bacteroidota bacterium
ATCGCAAGCCTCCGAGCTTTGTTGTGGGTTTTTGGTTGACACTGAAATCTACACAACTGCTTTGAGGCTTGCACTATTTTAAACATAAGGTCTGAGCAAATCCTTCGTTTTTTGAAGGATGCGTCGAAGGATGACTTTAATATTTGAGTATGCGCCTTGCTCAGCATGACTGATTTTCTGGCTTTGCGTAACATCGGAAACACACGAAAAAATTAGCAATAGGGAAGAAAAAAATCATGGCGACTTGGCGTCTTTGCGGTTCAATTTACTTAATGTTGAAGTATTTCGCTTCCGGATGATGAACGATAATCGCATCGGTCGACTGTTCCGGCTCCAGCATGAATTCCTCAGACATGGTCACGCCGATGCGTTCGGGCTGCAGAAGTGTAAACAATTTTTCTGTATCCTCCAAATTCGGACAAGCAGGATAACTGAAACTATACCGTGAGCCCTGATATCCCTGGCTGAATAATCGCTTGATATCCGGCGAATCCTTGCCTGCGATGCCCAATTCTTCACGAATTTTCTTGTGCCACAATTCGGCAAGAGCCTCCGCCGATTCGACGCTCAATCCGTGAAAGTAGAGATACTCCTTGTAATTGTTCGACGCAAAGAGCTCCGCAGAATGCTCTGATGCTTTCTTACCCATCGTTACCATATGGAAGCCGACCACATCCATCTTCCCCGAGTCGACTGAAGCAAAGTAGTCGGAGAGACACAAGTAACGATCTCCGGTCTGGCGTGGGAATGTGAACCGAAGCCGTTCCGTCTTTTTATCGTCCTCATAAATCACCAAATCATTCCCCTGCGACCGGCACGGAAAATACCCGTAGGCCACTTTCGGCTCGAGCAATTTTTCCACTTCACATTGCTTCTTCAACCTCGTTAGTTCCGGATAGATCTTCTCCTGAAGAAGCTCTTTATATTCCGCCTCCGTCTTCTTTCCTTTCCGAACTTGCCACTGCCCTTTGATGAGAGCAGTCTGATTGACAAACAGGAACACATCGTCCAACGATATTTTTTCAGCTATTCGAGTACCCCAGAATGGCGGCGTGGGTATCGCCACATCAGTTGAGACATTCGAGTGTGCTGCAACCTTCAGCTCAACGTCTCCTTTCTTGACCCTCGTCTCAATCGCCGGCTTCTCTTTCAACATCAGCGCTATCTTCGCTTCCGAACCGGTGAGCAGTTCTTCCGATTCTTCGTCCATTGTGAGTTTTGATTCCGCTGAAGAGCGGAAGCTCTCGATGCCCTTCGATTTCAACTGTTCCATAAAATGCAGCCCGTCGAACGCGTCGTTTGCGTAGAACACGAGGCCTTTGTAAATGCCCCGCAAATCCTGCTCAACGTATCGCCGTGTCAATGCCGCTCCGCCAAGGACAATGGGCGGCCGAAGACCGCGCTCGTTCAACACCTCGAGATTCTCTTTCATGACGAGTGTCGACTTCACCAATAACCCGCTCATCCCGATTGCATCGGCGTTGTAATCCTGATATGCGCGCAGGATATTCTCGATGGGCTGTTTTATCCCCAGATTGTACACTTTGTAGCCGTTGTTTGTCAGGATGATGTCCACTAAATTCTTTCCGATATCGTGGACGTCGCCCTTTACAGTCGCGAGTACCATCGAGCCCTTGCTCGAACTCTCCGATTTCTCCATGAATTGTTCGAGATAGGCAACGGAAGCTTTCATTACTTCTGCAGACTGGAGAACAAACGGGAGCTGCATTTCGCCGCGACCAAAGAGGTCGCCGACGACCTTCATCCCTCCGAGAAGAATATTATTGATGATGTCAATCGCGGAATATCGCTTCAGCGCTTCGTCCAAATCACGTTGGAGATATTGTTTATCCCCGTCAATAATCCGGTTCTTCAAGATTTCTTCAACGGTTGAGCCGAGAGATCTCTTCTCCTTCTTTGCATCGCCCTTCTTGTCAGCGTAGTACGCCATCAACTCCGTCAATGGATCGAATACGCATCGATCACCGTCCCACTTCCTTTCGTCGAACACAAGCTGTCGGCAGAGTTCACGTCCACGCTCTTCGATCTTGAACAACGGCATGATCTTCTGCGCGTTGACAATGGCCATATCCAGGCCTGCCTCGATTGCATAATGGAGGAAAACGGAATTGAGCACGTGCCGGATATGCGGGGCGAGTCCGAACGAGATATTGCTGACGCCGAGCAGCGTCTTTACTTCCGGAAATTCTTTTTTGATCAGCCGGATTCCTTCGATGGTTTCGATGCCGGCTTTTCGAAACTCTTCATCCCCGCTGCCGAGCGTAAATGTCAGGGTGTCGAATATGAGGTCGCTTGGCTTCATCCTGAATTTATTGACCGACAGATCGTACATACGCCTGGCAACTGCAAGCTTCGCGTGAACAGTCTTCGCCATTCCGGTTTCATCGATTGTAAGAGCGACGACAGCCGCGCCGTACTTTTTGCACATCGGCACGATCTTATTGATCCGCTCTTCGCCATCTTCCATATTGATGGAGTTGATGATACACTTCCCTGCAAAGATTTGAAGCGCTTGTTCGATGACCGGAGCTTCGGTCGAGTCGATCATGATGGGGAGCGTCACCTGCGTGTTGAAGCGGAACGCAGCTTCTTTCATATCGCGCACTTCGTCCCTTCCAACGTAGGCCACACAGAGGTCGAGCACGTGCGCTCCCTCCTTCGTCTGATCCTTGGCCATGTTAACCATCGAATCGTAGTCTTCGGCTTGCAGAAGGTCTTTGAACTTCTTCGAACCGTTCGCATTCGTCCGTTCTCCAACGATCACCGGCGGCGGATCGATGTGCAACGGCGCACTCAAGTAAAGACTTGACGCCGATGGAATAAATTCCACTTCACGTTTTTTCGGCGATAGATTTCCGACGGCGGAGACGAGTTGTCGAAGATGTTCGGGACGAGTACCGCAGCAACCACCCACAACGCTGACGCCCAGATCCTTAACGAAATGTCCAAGGTATTGAACGAATTCTTCAGGTGTGAGATGATAGTGGGCCTGTCCACCGACGTTTTCCGGGAGTCCGGCGTTTGGAATGCAGGAGACGGGAAGCGGAGAGCTCGAACATAAGTAGCGAATGCTCTCCGACATTTCTTTCGGGCCGGTTGCGCAATTCATGCCGATAACGTCGATCTCAAAGGGCTCGAGCGTTGCGAGGGCTGCGGCGATTTCGGTTCCCATTAACATCGTACCCATTGTCTCAATGGTGACCGACGTAATCACTGGAACGCGGATTCTTTTCTCTGAAAAATACTCAAAGATCGCAGCAAGCGCGGATTTCGTCTGGAGCAAATCCTGGCAGGTCTCGACAATGAGCAAGTCTGCGCCACCTTCCATCAAACCGGCGACATGTTCATAGTATGACCTGCTCATCTCTTTGAACGAGATGTGCCCCAACGACGGCAGCTTTGTTGTCGGCCCTATCGAGCCGGCAACAAATCTCGGGTGCGAGGGCGTGGAGAATTGTCTCGCAACATTCTTTGCGATCTCCGCCGCCTTGTAACTCAACTCACGCGCACGGTCCTGCAAATTGTACTCGGCAAGCACGATGGACGAGGACCCGAACGAATCGGTTTCGATAACATCCACACCGGCAGAAAGGAAATCTGCATGGACTTTCTCGATCGCCGACGGCTTTGTCACCACCAGATATTCGTTGCAGCCGTTGAAATGCTCTCCGCCGAAATCGTCTGCAGTCAGGTTCTGCACCTGGATATTCGTCCCCATCGCTCCGTCGAAGACGACCACCTTTTCTTGAAGAAGTTGTTTGAAAGTTTTCATGCTTGAGATCACTAGTCCGACGTTGTAAGTCTTACCTGATAAGTTTTAAGCCTTGAGTTCTATGTAGTGCGTCATCCCTTTTCAACTCTTTGTAGGAAGGAAATCAGCATCCGTTTTGTTTCGTCCGCCAAAGTGTTGATTCTATTGTATTCAAATTGGTCCAAATATCTCAAATCCTTTGCCAAGATAAGAAAATACTCCACCTCGCTGACTGAGCCAATCGCTATTCCCAAAAAATACATGAATTCTTTCCTTGATCTTCTACCGCTTCCTTCTGCAATATTTGCCGCAACCGAGGATGAAGCCCGCCGAACTTGACTTGTCAATCCGAATAATTCGTCCCTTGGAAACTTCTTCGATGCCGAGTAAACCTCCAAAGTTAACTGGTGTGCTTTCTCCCAGACCTTGAGTTTCTTGAAGTCTTGCATGTATCCCCCCCCTTGTACTATACTTACAACTTAAAACTTAGAACTTCCCGCTCCCCAGAAACAAAAAACCCCAGCATCAGCGCCGGGGTAAATGACTCCATCGCGACGCTTTAGCGATTTACTGTGCGTGGCTGCAAGCTGTCGGTTCAAATCGCCACATATGAATGTACTAAAGAAATCAAAGAACCGCAAACAGGGGAGCTATCCGATTGCTCGCAGCAATCAGATAGCTTCCTCACTGCTGCAACTCCTTCAAAATGTAACACTATCCAAACAGGAGATATAATCAACCGCCACGGCGCCAAGAAGCGAAGATAGTGTGGTGTTTTTGCGTTTCATAACTTCATCGTGCGGTTCTTCGCCTCTTCAAATTCCCGCATTGTCCTCTGCACAACTTCTGCGGCGGGGAGAATTTCACTCACAAGTCCGGAACCCTGGCCCATCTCAAATTCTCCCTCTTCCCAGTTTCCCTCGAAAATTCCCTTTCGCTCACGGATCTTCCCGAGTAATTCCACCAATTCTTCTTTTGATTTTCCAGATGATTCTTGGCGTTGAGCGTTCAAACCAAATGGGCTTTTGAGCAATCGCACCGGAGCAACCTTTTTCAGCGTTAGAATTGTGTCGCCGTCTTTCGCTTCGATCACCGCCTGTTTGTATCGTTCGTGTGCCGACGACTCGACGGTCGCTGCGAAGCGGGTTCCCATCTGCACAGCTTCCGCGCCGAGGGCAAATGCGGCGAACATTTGCCGTCCGTCCGCAATCCCCCCCGCAGCGACGACCGGAATCGAGACAGCATCGACCACTTGAGGAACGAGAGTGAGGGTTGCGATTTCGTCGACGCCGTTGTGTCCGCCCGCTTCAAATCCTTCTGCAACGACAGCATCACATCCGCATTCTTCCGCCTTTTTTGCTTGTTTCACATTAGAGGTAACGTGCACGACCGTGCATTGTGCGGCTTTCAAAGGAGCGGTAAACTTTATGGGATGTCCGGCGGAGGTAAAAAATATTGTTACATGTTCTTCCAATGCGACATTGATCAATTCTTGAGCATCGGGGCGTAGCAGCGGGATGTTCACACCGAACGGTTTTGTCGTCGCCTCCCTCGTTTTTCGAATATGTTCTCGCAGCAGGTCCGGTTTCATTGATCCGGCGCCGATCAAGCCGAGTGCTCCGGCATTGGAAACTGTGGATGCGAGCTTCCACCCGGAAACCCAAACCATTCCTGCCTGTACGATTGGAATATCGATTTGAAATAATTCAGTTATTCGCGTTTTCATTACGCGCGAAGGGGTCAATTATTGCGGAATGATTTCTTTCCTACGTCGTTCAGTATGGAAACGGCCCCGAAGGTGAACGAATAGAGCGTCGTCCCTTTTTCGATTGGAATGATTTTCACTATGTGATCGCCGAATTCCTTGTTTCGGATCACATGAAACAGTTTCGGTTCGTCCACGACAACGATTGTATTTCCTCGCTCATCCATCGAAATGTCGTCGCCACGTTCCTGCAGCGCCACCGCTTTGTTGTCCTGCAAAACTTGAACGATCGCGCCTTTCTTTTCGGCGGCGATGACAGCGCTGACATTATTACCGGCGTACCGTACGGTGACATATCCTTTGCTCGCCGTTCCGTTGTATTCAAAAGCGTCGCTCTTCGCAAGCCAATTTCCCTGCGCATAAAATTTCCCCTCCACATACAACTCCGAGTCGCTGTAGTCGGCCGGAAGTTCCGGGCTGTATCCTTCGACATTGCCGAGCGATCCGTGCAGGTACCCGGTGCGAATCATGGGGGTTGGACGATGAAACGAGGAGTGTTCATCTGTGCGGGAGAGTTCCATCAGTAAAGGAAGCTCTCCATGGAATCCCGCTTCGCGCAGCAGTGTTTGGATCGCGCGTTCCGTCCGCTCGTACGCGCCTTCGCCAGGGTGTGTAAAATAGATACCGCCATCTCGTTCGATAAGGCATAGCGTCGGCAACTCTTGCACGCGGTACGCATCGCGAAGCATCAAGGTATTGTCCGTCGCAACAGGAAATTGCAGATTGAGCCGGTGGATTGTCGCTTCGACGAGCTTTGGGTCGCGCGCGAACGAGAACTCCGGCGAATGAATTCCTATCACCACCAATCCCATATCGTTATATCGACAATGCCATTGCTGAACATACTGCACCATTTGCAGCGAGGCATTGGAAGTGTAGTCCCAAAAGCAAAGGAGAATCACTTGACCGTGCATGGCGTGAATTGTGAGCGGCTCTGAGTTAAACCAGAAATCGCCGTAAATTTCGGGCGCATGGACGCTATTTGTCGAGAATTGCTTCATTGCGGTACGTCAATATAAACAATACCAGAGGGAACTGCAAAGTGGCATTCAGGAAACAGTAAGCGGTAATCAGTAGTATGGAGTATGGAGTATGGAGTATGGAGTAAGCAGTATGTATGAAGTAATGGATAAATCGTATCTGTTCGCTCAATTACGCTAACGAGAGCAACTGGACACTCATTACTGCATACTCCATACTACTTACTCTTTACTGGCTACTGCTCTCAATCACCACCACAAACTCCCCTTTCATGTCCAGTTTGGTCAGTTTTTCGAAGAGCTGTGGTGCGGTTCCGTGAAAGATTTCTTCATCCGGAAGAGTGAGGTCGAAGGCGACGCAAAGACGCCTTGATGAGCCGAAGACATCACTGATATCTTTAAGAAGGGCGAGCAGCCGGTAGGGTGTGTCCATCAGAACTATTGTGCGCCGCTCGCGTTTCAATTGTTGAAGTTCTGTTATGCGGCGCGGACGTTTGGGGGATAGCCATCCGTAAAAAACAAATTGATCGATGGAGAATCCGGAAACAGTCAACGCGGGCATAAGAGACGAAGCGCCCGGGATGGGGACGACTTTGATCCCGTCGTCGATCGCTTTCCGGACGAGGAGTTGGCCGGGATCGGAAAAGACCGGCGTCCCGCTGTCAGAAACGACGGCGATGCTCTTTCCTTTTTTGAGATGGTCAAGAATGATGAACGTTGCCGCCGCTTCATTGTGTTCGTTCAGGCTTTCCACCGGTTTCTCGATGCCAAAATGCCGCAGCAACCGGCCGCCTTCCTTCCGCTCTTCATACACCACGACGTCCACTTGCTTCAATACTTCAATGGCACGAAACGTCATGTCGGCAAAATTGCCGATCGGCGTCGCGACGAGATACAGCGTTCCCGTCATTACGCTCCCTCGCCAGGAATTTGGTTCTCGAGAATGGGCGCAATCTGCGCAACGCGCTTCTTTTTCTCTTCCCATTCACGGACGAGCATAATGACAATTGCTGTCGTCGGGACGGCAATCAGGAGTCCGATGAAGCCGAGAAAGAATGAGAACACAAGGAGAGATAAGATGAGGACGACCGGATGCATCCCGACCTTCGATCCAATAATCTTCGGGGAAAGCACAGCAGCTTCGAAAATATGGAGCGCCGCGATCGTTGAAGCGGCCAAAATCATGTGCCCGGCCACGGACGATCCGCTAAACGAAGCCACGATCACCGCCAGAATCAACATTATGATGAGGCCAAAATACGGAATAAGATCTAATACGCCGGCAACAATGCCCAGCACAAGCGGATATTGAATTCCAAAAATCGAGAAGAACAGCGTCACGAGGACTGCATTGATCGCTGCGACGGTGATTGCTCCGCGGAGGTATCTGCCGAGCAACTCATCGATGTGCGCATAGTACTCGCTTGCACGGTCGCGCTTCGAGCGTGGAAAAAGCATTTTTGCACGATGCCTGATAAGGGGAAAATCTTTCAATACATAGAACGCCAGGAAGGGAATGATTACCATGTTCACGATGCGGCTCACTACCGTCGAAAGCCCGCTCACCAAACCGAAAGCTCCCTCAAGCAACCCCTTCATGATGACCTCAAGGCGTGGCGCGAAAGTGTTCGTCAACATCTCGCGCGCCTTTTGCGTCGAAATTCCATACTGGTGGAGAGACGCCACCGCGCGATCGGAAACGATCCAATTCGTGAAGTCGTTTGCGATCGCCGACACCGCTTCCAGAATTCCGGAGAATTGTCGAAACGCGATCGGCAAAACAAGCAGCGCCAAAACGGTAATGACCGCGATGCCGCAAAAAATGATGACCAGCGACGACGCCCAACGCGGAATTCCCCACTTCTCAGCCTTTGTAATAAGCGGATGAAAAATATAGGCTAGAAGCAGGGCAACGGCGAATGGAGCGAGAATTCCAACGATTGAATACAAAAACCAAAATAAGAACAATATCCCGGCAAGCCACATAATATTGCGCGCCATAACATGCGAACGCAACGGATAGAGAAGAAATAGAATTGATCCGAGCACAATGAACGGCGAAATGACGATTTGGATTGTGTAGATCAGGAATAGGAGGAGCATTATTCCTGCAGCGAGAATGATCGCCTCGATCTTGTTGACTTCGACAAAGCGAGTTCGTGCTGACTCCATTACGGTGGCTGTTTGTTGTTTTTTTCGTGGCATAGGAGAAGAATGAGTGTTAGGGATATTTTTACTTTGTTCCAGTGTGGCCGAAGCCGCCCGCGCCGCGCGTCGTCGCATCCAGTACATCGACTTCGTTCCACACAACCTTTGTGTAACTGCTGATGACCATTTGGCCGATACGGTCGCCCCGCTTTACCGTGAATGCATTCTTCCCGAAATTCGCGAGAATCACTTTCACCTCCCCGCGGTAATCCGAGTCTATTGTGCCGGGCGAATTGAGAATGCCGACTTGATGTTTGATCGCCAGTCCACTTCGCGGGCGGATTTGTGCCTCATAGCCGCGCGGTATTTCAACGGAGAATCCTGTCGGGATAAGGGCCGTCTCTCCCGGCTGAAGAGTAACATCGTCCGCGACACTAGCGTAAATGTCCATCCCCGCAGAGCCTTCCGTGGCGTACTGCGGAAGAAAAACGTCGCCGGCGTTCGGAGAAATTCTGGAAATGCGAATGGTAAGTTGAGACAACGGATGCCTTCCTGAAAAAATGTGGGGGAAATGTACTGAGAGCGGAGGGGAAAAGCAAACGAGGAAAAGGAAGTGCCTGAATTTGAATCAGGGCTATCTGTACGACGGGGGGAGAGATTTTTCAGGAAGTCTTTTTGCAGAAGTGCAGAAAATACAGAGGCGGTACTGTGGACAATTTGTTGGTTGGCATCCGAGCCAGCATCAATCCAACGGAATCCGTCTCAGACCAAAACCTTGTAAGCATTGCCTGATGGATTATTGGCCAGCTTCATCCATCCTCAAATGCCATAACCTTCGTTGAATCAATATAGAAAAAGAATAACTAGGGTACAAGGGAAAAATTAATGCGCTTCTTGCTCTTCAATCAGTTCCCATACCTCAACAATCTCCATCTTACATTCTAAACACTCTTGAACGTGATCCAGAATAGCTTCTGGAAGTCTCTCTTGTTTCTTAAGCTCAAGTTCCTCCACGTATAGGGCTATTTCTTCTTCAGTTAAGTGTCTCTCCATATATATTGATCCGAACTTTTACCTGATTCTGTAGATTCTAAACAATTATTAATTTTCAAATTCAGGCACCCCCAAAGAATCGGTAGTAGGCCACGTTACTAAGGTGATTAAGCTACCAATCGCAGAAACATTGTGACCCTTCGACGCAGCCGCGACGGCTCATCCTGGAGCAAGCGGAGCGCGTCTTCGCCCAGGGTGAACACCTGTGGTCTATCTCGTTAAAAGCAAAATAGCCCGCTACAAAAGAATCGATTTTCTAAAAAGCTACGACAAAAAATAATGGCTTATCGAAATGTACTCACATTACGACCTTCCGAAGGAATGCCTTGGGCAAAACTAATATCAGCGAAATTGTGACGCTTTGTGCTCGCTTCCCCGTTCGCTACGGGCTGATACGTCAACAAAGTTCTGACGGCCTGCCAAGCGCCTCGCGAACGGCTCCAAGAATCTCGTCGGGGCTGTACGGTTTGCGAATAAAGTATCGAACGCCCTCACTTTGAAGCTGCCGTTGCAAATGAGGGTCGATGTTGCCGCTTACAAAAATCACCTTCACATCGGGATTCATTGCTTTTATTTTTCGATACGCCCCAACTCCATTGAGATTCGGCATTTCAAGGTCGGACACAACAAGTTGTATGTTCCTTCTATGCGTTTCGTATGCCTCGACTCCCTCGATACCGTCGACAGTACTTATCACCTGATACCCTGCACCCAGCAAGAAAGTTTTCAGAAGGGTGCGCATTATCTCGTCGTCTTCGATGATAAGGATCATTATTATCTGCTCCGAAGTGGAAACCTTACCAAGAAATCCGGGACTCTTCCGAAGATCCGAAGAACTCCTTTAGGATCCCCCATTTGGACATTCAGATAGTCCCAGGTGATGTCGACGACAGGACACTCGGAAAAAAATATTGTCTGATTTTATGCGACTCTTTGAACTTAGGCAAATCTGCCTTCTTAATAAAATCGAGACGGGATTCTCCCCTTCAACCTTCGCATTGGCCGAAGATGCGGCTTCAAATTATTAGGGAGAAGCGCTTTTTGAAGTTCTTTTGAAGGAAAGAGCACAGCGATTGATAGTCCCAGCGCTGCGGCTATTTTCGCCGCTTCAGAAATGCTGGGATCATAGCCTTGATTGACAATCCGTTGTAACCGTTGATAATTGATGTTGGTCACTACGGAAAGCCATGTGAGCTTTCTTCCATCTTTCTTCAAAATCCCCTTCAGAGCAGTTTCCGCATTATTCCTTTGTTTGTTTTCGTTTTTTTTCATATCATTTGCGGTCAAAAATAAACACAGTCAATATAATAATTAATTATATTGTTGTCAAGAATAATAATGATTCTTTATAGTGAGTGAAAAAAACGAAATAGCCGCTCGATTGCGGAAAGAGGCACTGGCAAAATTTGGGTCGCTTAAAACATTTGCTGAAGCAGTTCAAAAAACTCCCCAATATCTCAATGTTTACCTCTCCGGGATCAATGCACCCGGTCCGAAGCTTCGCCGCGTGCTCGAAAAAGCGGGACTTGATGTTGCCTACATTATGTCCGGAAGGAGGGAAAGTGAGACCACGGATACGGCGAACGTGACACGCCAAATTTTCCAGTTAATGAAAGAAAAGGGGATCGGCACGGTGGAGGATTTACGAAAACGGTTGGAACGAGAAGAAAGGATCCAGCGGCTGTTCGGTTCGGATATCTATTCTGCCTTTCTTGAAGTCGCCATTGTGAAAGAAAAGCAGATGAATTATGAAACGAAGAAGAAAAAGCGCCACTGATCACGCACGGGTCAATACGTGGAGGGTGTGGTTTTCCTTCCCGAAATAAAAAACCAAGCACAACAAAAGAACTCCACGATAACAAATTTCAAAGGGTTCGGCGGTTCTGCTGAGCACAGTAATTTGTGTGAAAGAGTGTTTCCTCAAAGAGTTGCCTGTGGCGGTCGGACGGTCGGGAGTTGAAGAAATATCCTTATTAGTAAATCACTTTGTTTAGTGGATATTCAATAATCCCTTCGGCGCCTGCGCGTTTAAGCTGGGGAATAATTTTTCGGACGACCTCCTCATCGATAATCGTCTCCAGTGCGATCCATTGTTCGTCGGCAAGATGAGAAATTGTCGGCTTCCGGAGCGCCGGAATCAGTTGGAGGACTTTGTCGACATCGCTCTTACGGAGGTTCATCTTCAGGCCGACTTTGCTGCCGGCATTAATCGCTCCCTGCAGCAGCATTGCGAGATTCTCAATCTTCTCCCGCTTCCATGCATCGTTCCAGCTTTTTGTATTGGCGATCAGTTTCGTGTTCGATTCGAGCACGACATCTACAATCCGGAGCTTGTTGGCGCGGAGAGAACTGCCGGTTTCTGTGACTTCAACAATGGCGTCGACAAGATCCGGCGTTTTCACCTCTGTCGCCCCCCACGAGAATTCCACTTGCGCAGAAACTTTGTTCTTGGCCAAATAATTCTTGGTGATGTTCACGATTTCCGTTGCGACGCGTTTCCCTTCCAAGTCCTTCACAGATTTCACACTTGAGCTTTCATGCACGGCGAGCACCCATTTTACTTTTCGCATGCTCTGTTTCGAATAGATCAGGTCCGAAACACTCACCACATCGACGCCGCTTTCGATAATCCAATCGTATCCCGTCAATGCGGCATCGAAGACGCCATCCTCCACGTAGCGCGGAAGTTCCTGCGCACGGATAAGCATCGCTTCAAGTTCTTCGTCATCAATCGAAGGAAAATACGAACGGCTGCTCACAGAAAAATGGAAGCCCGCCTTCGACAGAAGGCTAAATGTTGCTTCCTGAAGGCTGCCTTTGGGAACGCCGAGTTTTAGTTTCATTGCTGCCTATAATCCTGCAAAGTATTGAAGGTGTAGATTCATCGATGGATAAAAGACGCTGTACAACGCCCACATAACGACGCCGACAGAGATCGGGATGGAAAGATTGTCGTCAATCCCTACCGACATAGCCTCGATCACGGTCGCGACGGAGGCCGCAACGGCGGCGATGACATACTCTCCCGCCTCGGAAGAGACTTTCGGCGTCGCGGCGATGACGATGAGCGCAGTGCAAAAGAACGCCGCGCTCCCCTCAAAACTCTTCCTGAGAAATTTCCTTTTGCCGAATCGGCGTCCCACGAGTGCAGCCGCGGAATCCGAAATAATCAATATCGCGAAGCTTGTAATTGTAATGAGCTTTGGGAATAAGAGCACGCACAGCGTTGCTGAAATAAGTACGTGGGTTGCGCCGCTGAGACGCTTTTTTCTTTCATCATGCTCGTGCGAACGGAGCATCCAGCCGAACGTTTCATAAAAGATCTTCGCCGTCGGAGGGTGAAAATGACGAAGAAGGTCGACGACGAGAAAGGCCAGCGTAATCGGCACAAGAAGGATGAGCGCCTTCTCGCGTGAAATAAAATAATAGATTATCGGGATGCTGAGTGAACAGAGGTGGATGCTTTTTCTGAAGATCTCGGCTTTGTAGTCGATATTTTTCTCTACGAGGTCCAACCGTTTCGTTATCCTTACTTCTTTGATCTCTGTCGTGTTTTCGCGACTTTGTCTTCACCCTGAGCTCCGTTTGACGGCCCTCCGGATGGACCTGATTCCGTGGCGGGCGTATTCACCTGCGGCACCGACACCGTTTGTCCATTACCGTTTTTGCGTTCGATTGGGGGAAGAGTCTCACCGCGGATAATTTTGTCGATCTCGTCTCCGTCAAGAATTTCCCTTTCCAAAAGCGCATTGGCAAGCCTATGCAGCTTGTCAATGTTTTCGGAAAGTATTTTTTCCGCACGCTTCATGCATGAGGAAACAATTTTCTTCACTTCGTCGTCGATAACATTTGCGGTATCCTCACTGAAGTCGCGGTGCCTTGTTATTTCCCTGCCCAGAAAAATCTCTTCCTCTTTTGCGCCGTAGGTCAGCGGGCCGAGCTTTTCGCTCATTCCCCATTCGCACACCATCTTCCGTGCAAGCTGCGAAGCGCGTTCAATGTCGTTTCCCGCACCGGTCGTAAGCTCGTTGAAAATCAATTTCTCGGCAGCGCGTCCGCCGAATGCGTACGTGATCATCGTCTCCAGATACTGCTTCGAATACGTGTGCTTCTCATCCATCGGGAGATAGGTTGTAACGCCAAGCGCGCGACCGCGCGGAATAATCGTCACCTTATGCACCGGGTCGGCTTCGGGGAGCATCCTCGCGACAAGCACGTGTCCCGATTCGTGGTACGACGTGACGCGTTTCTCACGATCGGAAATAATCAAACTCTTGCGCTCCATTCCCATCATCACTTTGTCTTTCGACTCTTCGAAATGATGCATCGCGACTTCTTTTTGATTCTGGCGCGCTGCGAGAAGCGCTGCTTCATTGACCAAGTTTGCAAGGTCGGCGCCCGAAAGGCCGGGAGTCCCTTTCGCAAGCACGTCGAGCTTTACATCTTCCGCTAACGGAATATTGCGCGTGTGCACTTTCAGAATTCCTTCGCGCCCTCGCACGTCAGGACGGTCAACGACGACCTGCCGGTCGAATCGGCCGGGACGCAGAAGCGCGGGGTCGAGGACGTCGGGCCGGTTCGTTGCGGCGATGAGGATCACGCCGATGTTCTGCTCGAATCCGTCCATCTCCACGAGCAACTGGTTTAGTGTCTGCTCGCGTTCGTCGTGCCCGCCACCCAATCCGGCTCCGCGGTGACGGCCAACGGCATCGATTTCGTCGATGAAAATTATGCACGGGGCACTTTTCTTCCCTTGTTCAAAAAGGTCGCGAACGCGGCTTGCGCCGACACCTACGAACATCTCCACAAAATCCGCGCCGCTGATGGAGAAGAAGGGGACACCCGCTTCTCCCGCAACCGCGCGGGCGAGAAGCGTTTTACCCGTCCCGGGTGGGCCGAGCAACAACACGCCGCGTGGAATTTTACCGCCCAGTTTCTGAAACTTGATCGGTTCTTTCAGGAATTCAATTATTTCCTGCAGCTCTGCTTTCGCTTCGTCAGCACCGGCGACATCCGCAAAGGTGACGCGTATCGAACCTTCGCTTAACATTTTTGCGCGGCTCTTACCGAAGGAGAAAATTCCCTTCGTCCCGCCCCCCTGCATCCTGCGAAAGATGATCAGCCAAACGCCGAGGAGCAAAATCCACGGCAGCGCGCCGATAAGCGCGTTGATCCAAAGGTTGTCTTCTTTGGTGATGTTGAAGTTGACATGATGCGACGTCCACGTAGCGATTACCGCATCATCGATATTGGTGTACGGCAGCGTGAGCGTGAATTTTTCAACGCGAACCTTCTTCCCTGTCGTGAGCGTGATTTCCTGCGCCTCGGTCAACGTGCCATGAAAGTCGAAATCGTTGAAGTTCGATTTCTTGATAATCGCTCTTCCGATCTTGTTGTTCGCAAGGAATTCCTGGTATTGCGTGTACGTCACTTCATATTCAGTCGTTTCCTGCCCTTTGAAAATCGTCATCACGAGGAATACCGCCATGATGATCGCGGACCAGCTAAGCACGACTCGCAACACCTTCCCCCAATTGAAATCATCGTCGCCCCGAAGCATTGGCTTTGGGCCACGGCCCTTCAATCCTTTGGGGGGGAGAAACGACCGGCGCTTTGGCGGACTGCTCTGCTTCTGCGGTTCGCTCTCTTTTTTTTCTTCTTGTTGATGCTTCTCGTCAGCCATGGCCAACGTTCTCCTCTCTTGAGAATAACAAAGTTTATTTTTCGAGTGTGTACACCGCACGAAGGTTGCGGACCTTCTGTGCGTAGTCTAGTCCGTATCCGATCACAAAATCGCTCGGAATTTTGAAGCCAATGTACTCGATCGGCGACGGTATCTTTATTGCATCTTTCTTGTATAGTAGTGTAACAACAGCGAACGACTTTGGGTTCTGCTGCAAGATCAACTTTTTGATAAAGTCGATCGACAGCCCCGAGTCGACAATATCTTCGACGATTACGATATCACGCCCGGTCACTTCGCAATTGAGATCCTTGAGCAGCCGGACATCACCCGATGAAATTTTTGCATCGCCGTAACTTGAGAGCTTGAAGAAATCCACCTCACAGTCGATCGTAATTTCACGAATCAGATCGGCAAAGAAAATGAACGATCCGTTCAGCACGCCAATGAAGATAGGGACTTTGCCTTTGTAATCTTTGTTCAATTTTCTGCCGAGCTGCTTCACTCGCTCATGAATCTTTTTCTCGCTGAGATACAATACGAACGGTTCACCATTTACCGTAATTCTTTTATTCATGAGTAATTGATAATTTGTACGCTGTTGTCGTGGTGGACGTAATCTTGAATCGATCGTCAAGCCGGAGACCGGCGATCCAAATTATTTTCCCTCCGCTCTCGACAATCGGAATCCTTTCTTTCTCTGCACGGGAAATCTTCAGATCAACGAGCAGGTCGCTCACCTTCTTGCGGTGCTTCATGCCGAGCGGAACAAAGGAGTCGCCCTTACTCCATGAACGAACGCGCAGCGGAAAACGAATTTTGCGTGCGTCGACATATTCTATAGACGCATGACCGCCTAATTTATTGGGGAGGCCGTTGCATTTTTTCACAGAAATCGTAAAAGAACCCCCCGCAACCTTTCCTTCCTTTTTCAGAAGATACGAAAATGGTTTGGCGGCGTTGCGCCGGCTAAGCAGAATGAGGGCGGAATCATTTTCCGCCTTCCATCCGTCTCCACAATCAACCCGCGATCCTTTTTCAGCATCCAGAAGAAAGAGCAGGGCTGCAACGCGGTCGAACGATGGCTCGATACCCTTTCTGAGGAACGCTTCGTGCACGATCATTTGCTGCATGTACGGATGTTGTCTCTTCAATTGATCTTTTTGAAGAAGCATCTCTCCGTCTTTTTCTGAAACAATCGCCGGGAACGCCTCGTGAATCTGCTCCGCGAGGTACCCTGCGCAATGCTTGAGTACTGTCGATGTCTGCGAGAGCGTTTGAACAATTGACGGGTTGATTCGCTTCTCGAGCGCTGGAATGATGTTCCGGCGAAGGAAATTACGGCTGTAGGCTTCTTTCCTGTTCGACGAGTCCTCCCGGAATTTCAGTTTCTTCTCTTTGGCGTACGCCGCAATCTCCGTCCTCGCCGCAAAAAGAAGCGGACGGACGATTGAGCCTTTCTCTCGACGCACCGGGATGCCGGCAATACCGTCAATTCCCGTCCCCCGAAAGAAATTCAACATCATTGTTTCGGCGTTGTCGTTGGCGTTGTGTGCCGTCGCGACTGCATCGGCCCGGAGTTCCGACTTCTTTGTGAGAAAGAACGAGTAGCGGAGGTTTCTCGCCGCTTCTTGGATCGATAATTTTTTCTTCGCAGCTTCCTTCTTCGTTTCTACACGGGATACGGAAAACGAAAGCCCGTACTGCTCTGCCAATGACCGTACAAATCTCTCGTCCGCATCGGCTTCCCATCCGCGCAATTGATGGTTGACGTGTAGAACACCCAGCTCAAACTCCCATTCGGCGGAAAGTGCAGACAATAAATCCAACAAGACCACCGAATCAATCCCGCCACTGACTGCCACCAGGACCGTTTCCCCGCGCCCGAACAGGTCATGCTTTCGGACGAAACGCTTTACATCCTCATATAATGTGGATGATCGGAGCTTTTGTGCCATAGGCGCATCGGTACTTCCATAAAAAAAAGCCCTTCAATCGTCTTCCGCGAATCGATTGAGAGGACTAGCATACAATAGAGACGAATTGCAGCAAGGGGAACGACGTAATCACAACTCGGACGACTTTTTTGCTACTTCACCCTAAATATATCAAATTTTAACTGTTTATGCTACTAGAAATTGAAACATCAAATGATACGGCGACTCTTGACTTAGACTCAGGAAAATTCTAGAATATGGTGCCTAAGAAAGGAGCGTTGGCTCAGCATTGGTACGCATAAATGATAGAGCGACAAATTCTAAAATAACTGTCAGGTAGACTTGATCTGGCACGACGCTCTCATTTTCATTGCAGCACAGGCTTCGATGTTGCTGGACAACATGCCTTTCGTTGCTCATTAATCATCACTCACTCATGAGTTCACTCTAAAAAGGTCTAAACGCTCTGGCAAGATAATTGCATAGGTATCAGTAACCACAAACACAGATACTTACAATTATCAGTATAAC
>JAGVPT010000044.1 GCA_020052095.1 Bacteroidota bacterium
CCACCAAGGCACTAAGGCACAAAGACTTTCTAAGGAAAGCTTCATTTTGTAAGGTCCATTAATAAAAAAGGTTGTTTTTCTTAGTGACTTTGTGACTTCGTGACTTCGTGACAATAATATTGGCGTTTTGCGTAACATGAGTGAGTCTGCTCTAAAAAGGTATTTTTAAGAAAATAATTGTCAAATTTAAACTGGATTCGATATCTGAAAATTGAAATTAGACCTTTTTAGATCCGACTCATGAGTGAGTCTGCTCTAAAAAGGTATTTTTAAGAAAATAATTGTCAAATCTAAACTGGATTCGATATCTGAAAATTGAAATTAGACCTTTTTAGATTCGACTCATGAGTTAGTAAAACAATTCAACATAATTGATTTTGTCGAGCTCAGCAGACGTGGAACAAAGGATTTTTCAAAAGTGAAGGATAAACGAACGAAGTATCGAGGATAGAAGAGCGCTACTACAATCCCAGATATCAAACAGAACAACGCCGGACCAATATTTGTGACCAAGGGCCGCTCCTTTTTGTGCCAACCCAATGTAGAAATGCGTCGTGCAAAAGTCAATAAATGAAGGACAACATGTAGTCTACGTCACATGAGAGATTGAAAACCGCTCTTCATGATTCTAGTCAGCCACGCCTGACTTTTAACCATGTCTCTCGATAGCGGAGATCGCGTGGAGTACTCTCCGTTCTCAAGTTTTTTGCATGTATTCTTGAGTGAGCACTTGGCCCCCAGTACCTTCGCGGTTTCGACACTCTGACAAGTGCTTCTTGCTCGATCAATCCCGCCTTTCGGAGACCAATCAGATCTACCGGTTTCAGGTCCAAAAAGTATGGTGTCCGAGCTGGATTTATGAGAATACGCTTTGCTCCTTTGGCGTAATTGCTGAATTTGATGGGGATTTCCAACGAAAGCTTGTTAGAGTCCTTGTGTCTAACGCGGAGCAAGGAACACATCCCCCAGAATATTTGGGGATTTTTTTGAGGAGAGTTGTCTTACCTGCGGCTGTTGCCCTATCGGAGCGAAGCGGAGATCCCACCAAAGGCGGGACTCGCAGAGCCATAACTCCCTAAGACTTCTTAGGGAGTTTCTTTTTGTTGGGGGAGCACTTGCCATATCACTTCTACATTCTTTATTCCGAATCATTCAATCGCTACTACAGCGGCTCTTCAGAAAATCCAATGCGTCGGCTCACCTTTCACAATTCGATCGAAAAGGGATTCACTGCTCGATTCCGTCCGTGGAAATTAGTTTTCACACAAGAGGTTCCGACCAAACAGGCTGCTCAACAAGCCGGACGCAAAGTAAAATCATGGAAGAGTAAAATTATGATCGAAAGGCTATTGCGCGGTGAAATCTCCCCTTGAGATGCAGCTGTTATTCCGCCAAAGGCGCCCGCCAGCCATCGGTCGGGTTGGAATACGCATCTGAACGTGTATTTTTACAAACTACAAGCCCTCCACAAAGATGGTCAGCGACTTGACTTGTCAAGCGGGCGATCGTGCAATTTTGTTGAATCGAAAAAGCTAATGTTTCTCGAGTAAATCTACGTTTCACGGGTATGATTGCATTAGAAAAAAGAAATTTGCAACTTTAAGAAAATATTAGGGAGATGTTGTGAAAAAGATAGTGCTTCCCCTCGCCTTTGTTATACTCATACTTTGCTTACGTATTCTTCTACCGAAGAATGAAAACAGTCCCCGACTCTCCATTGGTTCAGAAGAAAACCCAAACGGTCGTGAAGAATATGAATTCATGGTCATGCGTGATCCGGTTCGAAATGAGATCCCTGCAAATATTCATCGTATGGAGGTCGAGTTGTCACGCCGGTTACCCACGCGTGAATCATACGCTCTTGCAAAAGGATATGCAGTCGAGGCATTAAAATGGTCCGAACGTGGACCGGATAATGTCGGAGGACGCACTCGAACTTTTGCTGCGGATGTCGAACATCCTGGTATTCTTATTGCAGGAGGTGTTGACGGTGGTATCTGGAAATCAACCGACGATGGTGGCTCGTGGAAACTTAAACTGAAACCACAACAAACTCATTCGACAAGCTGCATAGCACAGGATAACCGGCCGGGGAAAAAACATATTTGGTATGTCGGTACCGGCGAGTTCCGCGGTTCAACGACAAATAACACCCGCTGGGGTTCGTACTATCATGGTGATGGTATCTATAAATCAACAGATGATGGCGAAACATGGGATATTCTTCCCTCAACCGTTTCCGGAACCCCGAATATACCGGACGCTTTTGATTTTATCTGGAATATCGCAACGAATCCCTTAAATCTTACGCAGGATGAACTGTTCGCTGCAACCTGGCGCGGTATCTATCGCTCAACGAACGGCGGCACAACGTGGAATAGTGCTAAACTCTCTGATTCCGGAACCGTCAATACCGCAACCGTTACAACCGATGTTGCTATCACACATTCCGGTGTCATGTATGCCCACACACGGGAAAATGGTATCCTAAAAATTTGGAGATCAATAGATGGCGTAACGTGGACTTCGATCGCGCCAAATACATTCCCAACTTCTAGTGGGCGCGTTGTATTTGCAACGGCTCCCTCCGATACAAACGTTTTGTACTCTTTCATTCAGGGTGCAAATACAACTCCCGCAGTGAACGGACACCAACTCTGGAAATATACATACAGCGATTCCGGCAGCACGTGGGAAAACCGGAGCGCTAATCTTCCTTCTGATCTCTCAACCCAATCAGGTTATGATCAGACCCTCCATGTAAAACCTGATAATATCGACTTTCTGCTGCTTGGGGGGACCAATCTCTATCGCTCGACAGATGGATTTAAGACATCCGCAGCTACTCAAACGATAGGCGGCTATCCTTATTATCCTGGAGGTCTACATCATCCCGATATGCAAGGAGGAATGTTCAAGCCAACAAATCCAAACGTGTACTATTCATCGAATGACGGCGGGGTACAACGTGCAGATGATATCACGATGGGCGGATTTATGAAATGGACTTCCCTCAATAATGGGTACAATGTCACTCAATTATATTCGGTTTCAATTTCACCTGATAGCGGCGATCGCGCGATTATTGCCGGTGCACAAGATAACGGTTCCATTGCCACAGATTCTCTTGGGATGTCTTCGTGGATAGCGATCTTTGGTGGAGACGGCACGGTGTTGGAACTTCCCCCTATTGCAGATGATCGTATGTATACTCAGTATCAGAATGGACCCCTCCATCGCCAAACGCGCGCCGGATTCAGTGTTACAACCTTAAATCCAAATGGAAGTACACGGCAATTATTTGTGAATCCGATCGCACTCGATCCCAATAATTCAAAATTGCTCTATTATGGGGCCGGCAGCACGATATCTCCAACATTCTATAGCGGTATCTGGAGAAACAGTAATGCACCCAATGGTACAATAACGGCTGGTTGGACACCGATCGCAGCAAGCGATGTTGGTATTCCATCGGGATCAACTCGTGCCGTGAGCGCTATTGGAATTTCAAAATCTAATAACCCAAACGTTGTATACATCGGAACGACGGACGGAATTGTGAGACGGATCGATAACGCAGAATCTGTCACACCAACCGGTACGGACGTAACTCCTCCCGGATTGAACGGAGGAACCGCTCAAGGAGGGTTCGTGCGATGTGTCGCGGTTGACCCTATAAATTCAAATAGAGCGCTTCTTGCATATGGTAACTATAATTTCAAGAGCCTCTGGCTCACTACGAATGGCGGATCAACCTGGAGTGATGTTGAAGGAAATATTTCCGGAGTGTCCGGTCCGTCAATTCGATGGGCGAGCATGCTTTATGTCGGAGATCAGTTGAATGCATTTATTGGAACGAGCATTGGTCTTTTGATGACAAACAAGCTTCAGGGCGATTCAACAGTGTGGGTGCAAGCAGCCGCAAACGAGATCGGTAATGTTCTTATCTCCTATATGGATTACCGGGAATCAGATAGAACAATTGTTGTGGGAACACATGGCCGAGGAGTATTTTCAACTCAAATACCAAGCACACCATTAAGCGTAAAACCGACGCCAACGACACCTCAACAATTTGCGTTGGAACAAAATTTCCCAAATCCATTTAATCCGACAACAACTATTCGATACACACTTCCGACATCTTCAAAAGTGAAATTGACGATATATGATATTCAAGGAAGAGAAATTGCAACACTCGTGAACGAAGAACAATCTGCGGGATGGAAGGAAGTGCAGTGGAACTGCACCGGTGTGTCGTCGGGTATTTATTTTTACCGAGTGCAAGCCGGAAGTTTTGTCGAGATAAAAAGAATGGTGTATTTAAAATGAGACAATCGATATTCGAGATCCCGCTTTGCGGGATTGAAACGAAAAAAATGTTGGTGGTGAAGTAATTGAACACATAGTGATGCCATGACTGTGAGTCATGGCATCACTTTACCTCACCGCATCTCCGCCCAACCGCGCAAGGTCCGCGTCAATCCGCCCGCCGTTTCCCCAATCATTCCAATACACATCTTTCACCCGCAGAACTGCCAGGCCGCGGGGATCATGCTGGAGGATCGCATTTGAAAAATCAACTGAAGGAAGAGTTGCGTAGACTTCTTTCACTATGTCGGTTTCGCGGGGTGAGAGTAGTTCTGCGTCGATCTGTTTGAAGGCATGGAAAACCGAAGGTGTGATAAGGCGGAATTTCCGAAGAACCGTTGCCGCAAGACCAACGAACACCATTGTGTTACAGAGGGAATGATTTTTCTGAAGAGTAGTTGCTTTCGAGGCGTCAGGTTTTTCCAGGAATCGTTTGACGCGAAATATTTCACATTCATCGATCTCCGCAACCTTTATGCTCGTTTCGATCCAGCCGTAGTCGGCTTCGGGATGATCCAGTTCTACTCCCAGCAGCAGCAGATACTTGGAATGGCGCTCAACGAACGCATCACCCGCGGCAACGTGCTTCATGAACAACTGCTCTTCCAGAATAAAATGATCCGACGGCAAGATAATGACGCGCGCCTCCGGATCCCGGCGAACCACGTGCAGGAGCGGGAAGAGTATGCTGGCGCTTGTTTCCCGGTTGGACGGCTGCACAACAATATTCCGCTTGTCCAGCATGCCGATGTCCCGTTCCGCATAGGCACGATGATCGCTGTTGATTGTAACGATGAGGTGATCGGATGGGATGAATTGCAGCGCTCTCGCAATGGTATGCGAAAGCATGGAGCGAGTGCCGGTGAAAACACAGAATTGTTTGGGGCAATCCGAATTAAACCGCGTTCGAACGAATTGGTTCAGCCGCTTGCCATCGCCACCGGCAAGGATGATTCCCCATACGTGGTCGTTGTGGCCTGACATATCGAGTTCGAGTTTTCACAACAAATGTACATAATCATTTCTTTAGTTGCGCGAGATTCACTTGAGTTGACCGTTATCTTCACTCTGTTTGAAACTTCATGCCTCTGATCTGTCGTGGACTTAGCAGAATGTCAGGGGATTGAAAAGATAACGGTCAACTTGAATATTTACATTCGGAGACAGCAAGCGCGCAATCTAAATCCGGATAATTGTCGTTGCTGTGGATAAACGGAGGTAGGTTTTAGCTTTCCATGAGAGGCGAATGAAGATCGTCGGTTTACCAGCAACTACGATACTTCGTCCTAGTCGGACATTGTTTGAAGAATGGGGAAGATTCTGGTGATCTCGCTTTCGAGTTCTTTAAAACATTTTTCGTATTTTCTCTTCGCTCTTCCCGTCGGGTCGTCCACAGATTGGTTCGAGGGGAGTTGGGGCTGACCGAACTCTTTCAATAATAGTATCTTGGTTTCCCACTGCGGAAAAATCCCCCGGATAATCCTCCTGTGAGTCTCGGCCATGCAAAGGACGACGGTTGCATCGCGAATCATCGTATCGGTTACTTGTTGGCTTCGGTGCGACGCAATATTGATGCCGTGATTCTCGCACACGGCGGTCGTGGTATCGTCGGGGGGAGCCTCGATGAGCGCTTCTGTTCCCGCAGAGTCGACTATAAAATTTTCCTCTAGTCCCGCCTCCGCCGCCATCTTTTTGAGAATGGCCCCGCTCATAGCGCTCCTGCAAATGTTGGCGGTACAAACAAAGAGTACGTTCATCTATTGGGTATCCAGCACTTTCCTGATTACCGTCATCACTTCTTCGAGGGAGAATGGCTTCGTGATAATGTCCCGCACGCCTAGGTTCAGAAAATCAATTTTCGCTTTCAGGTCAATCCCTCCTGTGGCAAAAATGACTTTCACCGATGAATCGAGCGCGCGGAGTTTGCGATACAGTTCTTCACCGTTCATCTTCGGCATCATTAGATCGCTTACCACCAAATTAATTTCGGAACGATGCTGCTCATACAGCGCAAACGCCTCTTCGCCGTCCTTAGCTGCATACACTTTATAGCCAATCGACACTAATACATCCTCGTAGATCTGGCGGAACGATTCTTCGTCGTCGGCAATGAGAATACACTCGGTTCCTCCAACGGGAGCCTCCGCAACATCTTTTTCTCCTCCCGACTCCTCGTGGTAAAGGACAGGGAAAAATATCGAGAATGCGGTCCCCTTCCCTTTTTCGCTCTTCACATCGATAAATCCGCCATGGTTCTGTACAATGCCGTACACGACAGAGAGCCTTAAACCTGCGCCATGGTCCGTTGTTCTCGCATTGAAAAACGGCTCGAAAATGCGCCGTTGGCTGTACTCGTCCAATTCCTTTCCGTTGTCGACAACGTTGATGACAATGAATTCTTTTTCTTCAGTGAAAGGGAATTTTTCTTTCACGAATTTCGGGTCCGCAATAGCTGTTTCAATTTTTATCGTGCCTCCACCGGGCATACGTTGTTGAGCATCGAGGGCAAGATTCACGATCGCCTGGTGAAGTTGATGAATATCGCCCTTCACAAAGGCCTTGTGGTCGTTTAAGCCGACCGAAAGCGTGATGGACGGGGGTAAGGAGTGCTCGAGAATTTTCCGGACATGGTTGAGTATTTTTTCGGCTGAAACCGGCTTTTCTTCTCCGCTCTTCGACCGCGCAAACACGAGAAGGTCGTCAGCCAACTCCGATGCCCGTTTCGACTCTCGGAGGATCATTTCTACGTAATGTACAAGCAGCGGATTGCCGGCGGCCTCTTTGTTGATCACTTCGGCAGAATTCATTACGATGCCGGCAATGTTTTTGAGGTTGTTGCCAATGCCGACCGCGAACGCTCCGAGCGCATCCATTTTCTGGACTTGCTGTGATTCCAGTTCATACTTCTTTCTCTCACTCACGTCGCGGAAAATGCTGAGAAGCAGTTTCTCGTTCTTTCCAATATTGATGAATGAGTGACTGATTTCAACGGGTATCTTCTCGCCGTCGCGGCGATCAATAAGCTGAGACGCCGGCATCTTCAACGTCCCAGCGTCGAACTGGGTTCGAAACGATGAGGCGGCGCTGTACCGTGCTTCGAGGTTTTCATCCCCTGCATTGTATTCACGGAGCAACTCCTCGTGTGAACTCTTCACTAAGTCGCAGTACGCCGAGTTTGCCATTACAATTCTCCCGTAGCGATCCATCAGGCGCATTGCATCGACGGAGTTCTCAAAAATAGTCCGGAACCGTTCTTCAGAGCCTCGGAGAGACGATTCTGCGGTTTTCAATTTTGTGTTATCGAGCAACAAGTAGAGCGTCATAACGAAAACCGCTGCACACAATGCTCCGCAGAGCGCCGCTCCGAAGGCCATCCCGGGCGTCCAAAACGAATACTTCGGGTTCGCAATATTAACGCTCATCAGGAGGCCGTACCCAATCACGGCGCGCTGAACGCGAAGAGAAGCGTCGACGTTCGAAAATCCGGTTGACGTTATCTCTTGCCCGAGACCAGAAAATAAGGAGATCTCATAGCCCGGCATGGGATAACGCCGAAGTACCGTGCCAAGAAGCTTCTCCGCAGAATAGAAAACCGAAATCGTTCCGGACGTAACTCCTTTTTCAATAACGACAATTCTTAATTCAAAATAATACCCCTTCTCCGAACGAAACGGCTTCGAATAGAGCACGGTATGGAAGCTATCACTGACGGAAAGACGCTCGTGGTCCTCAGCGGATAACCGGGGAAAATATACTGCGGCCGAATCCGAAAGAATTTTCCATTCGACGACGTCGTTGTTTGTTCTGGCTTCAATAGAGACTATTTCGGGATGACTGAGAGCATAGCGCTGAAAGCGGCGTTTTGTGCTCTGGCCTTCGTCGGCCGCCGCGTGGGATGTTTGCAAGAAAAACTTTTCGTTATCGAGCAACGTTGCTTGGATCGCTGAACTGAGGATTTGAATATCACGGTTTACCCTCTCCTGCTCGGAAGACGAGCTCTGATCTACCATATAAGAATAGAGTGAGCCGAATGCAGCCGCGAAAACAAGGAATAACGCAGTCGGGTAGATATACACTCCACGGTTGCGTGAAGTTGTTCTGCGTTTTTTCATCACCTCAACCAAAATCCTGTGAGTGGAAAAGAATATTTTTTATGGGTAGAAACTGATTCTGCCGGTCCAAAACTTCGTTACAAGATACGAAATAAATCCGCCGCGTTCACGTCGTTGAATCGATGACGCAGCAATAACGCTGTCGGCAAAGGTATCAAGCGACCACTTATCAATAATCTTACTAGAATGCAACCCCATCTGTTCCAATCGCTCCGCAGGCAGGTCAGTCATTGCGGACATGCATTGCGCGAGGCCTCCAGAATCATCAACACCGAAGGTCCAACCGTTGCCCCCCTCCTCAACCAATTCCCCGCCTGCTCCGCATCCTCTGCTTATGAGAACCGGAAGGCGCGACGCCATTGCCTCGTTGACGACGAGTCCCCAGGTTTCACCTTCGCTCGGAAGAATGAACGCGCTCGCAAGACCATAGTAACGGCACAAATTCTCGCCGAACTGACTCCCAACAAATTTCACTTCGGGAAACTCTTTCATCCTCTCTTCATGGTGCTTTTGTTCATCACCGTCACCGACAAGAATTAATCCCCACTTCTCTTTAGACGACGATTTCCTGTATTGACAGTACGCATCGAGAAGGGTTTTGATTCCTTTTCGTTCGATAAACCTTCCGACAAAAAGGAAATACTTTGATGGAAGATTCAACTCGCGACGCAGTGTTGTGGCTTGACGGCGAAACATGTCCGCGAAGGTTTCAAAATAGTCGTTGTCGACTGTATCGACACCATAAAAAATTCTTTCGGGTGAAAATCCCATTTTCAGATAATATGGCGCGTGCGATGGCGCCGGGATGAACGCCGCATCGATATTTCTATGAATAACCTTTTTTATGGCACTGATGATGGGTCCACGCCGATCCGAGAATTCCCACGCGTCATCCATCATAACGCTGATCTTGTTGTGCTGCAAGCAGTATTTGATCGACGCCATCCCTGATGGAAACGGCGTGGCCGGCGCGATCACAACGTCGGGCTGAAGCCGTTCGATTGTCCGAAGCGCGGTCGTATGAATGGTGTACGGAGCGAGCGCTCGGTACGATTTTCCGGAGAAGAGGCAAATGTAATCGTCTTCCCTCGACACGTTTTCGGGGAATGGATAGAGTGCATCCTTCGATGCCACCTCGATTGCGGTGAGGTGCCATTCGAGAGCGAGAAGGCGTTTTCGCGTATGCCGAATCCGTGCCACGTGGTGCGGCAAATATTTCGTCCACATGATGACGATATGCTTGCGCGGATTTGGAGTGCTGTTCAATGGTCACCACTGTCTTGCGTATCGGCCTCATTCGAAACCGACGTTGTGGCATCGTCCTCCAATCTTTCGTCTTCACGGTATGTCAATGAACGTGTCGTTCTTCGGTATCGGTTTTCGTAGAACTCGTCTTCTTCATACGAGATTTTTTCCAGCCGTGCACGTTTTTCCGCGCCGTACGCAAGACCGATGATCGTGAACTGAAGATTGCCGTAGAACGCTGCATACAACACAATATTGTCCGTAAACATCATAAGAACAAATGGAAGAAATGATGAAGCGCCGGCAAAAAAGAATGTGCGTATCTCTCCCTCGCTGTGCCGCGCCTTTTTGAGAAGATGGCGAACCTGAAGAATCATTGTCAGAAGAAACAACATAGTACCGACAACACCGTAATCGTACAAGAACCGGAGCCAATCGTTATGAGGATGCGTGAGCTGTCCTTCTGACAGTTTCAAGATTAATTCTTCCGATGCGTTGGCGCCATGCCCCCACCAGGGCTTGTTGGCAATCTCTAGCAGCAATATTTCTGCCATATAGCGTCGGCCGCTCGTCGCAAGAGTTCCTTCATCTCCAATATCTTTGAGTGTACCTTCCCCTGTCATGAACATTTTTCCTTGTACACGCGACGTGTAGAAGAGGGCCAACCCAAGAAGAGCAACAATCACCATCAGAACTACCCTCATCCGCAACTTCATGGGTGAAAAGGTGAATGGCAACGACAATCCTGTTACGAAGATTGCCATGCGCGTCAGCGCCAAAACGGGCAGCGTCGCGATAGCTCCCCACCAAAGCAGGTCTCTTACCCTCCCAAACGAATAGCCGGAGACAAAAAAGCTGGCAAGCAGTGTAGCGGTAATCGCCTGAGGCGCCAATGCGGTAGTGCCGGGCAATTGTCCTGTAAGGAGAAGACCGGTTAGAAGGCCGGCAAGAACAAGAAGAGATATCGAGAAGATTCGTACAAGAATCTCAAAGTTAATAAGTTGCTCTTCATCGATCCTCGCGGTCGATGCGGCCATCCCGACAATAACAGGACACAGAAGCATCGCGCTTCGTTGCAGGTTAGTGTAGTCGGACATGTATCCACTCAGAATGATGAAGAGTCCCCACGGCATCCATACGGAAATCGGAAAACTCATTCTGTCTAAGTTCGCTGGAATGATCATGGCGGAGAATGCGAAACAAAGTATCCATGCGTACCCTGCGACAGAGAACATCAATAAACTCGCACCGCCAAAAGCGCATGCAAAAAATGTTGTGATGAAGACCATCCACACGATGATGGAAAGCTTTGAATGCCGCAGAGCATCTTTCCAACTCAGCGTTCCGACTTCTTCGACTTCTTCTAAAACATCATCTGGGACTTCTTCTGCCATAAGCTCACTTTTACGAAATGTGACGATGCAGCGTCTTTATAAAGGTAAAGATTTGCAGAACAAATTTCTTTATTTTTCTTGGCGTTGTCGCGAGAAGGAAATACATGGCGGCACGCGGATTCACCTTCGAATAATGCCACATTTTTCGCACTTCTTCCAGAGCATGGTTGGAATCCTCCAGTTGCACAAACATCGACGCTCTCATTCTGTGCCACATACCCGCATAATGCCGAAAATCGTCTCGCTGTTCTGGATGAGCGTGCGCCATCAACCGCGCCAATTCCTTCCCCACCCTGTCCGGCAATTCCGGTGTTCGTGTCGGAAATCCCGTCAAAGCTCCGCGGAGCCGAAACACCGCACATTGGCTTTTCGAGAAGGCAATCTGATGGTCGATTGCCAGGCGCGCCCACGTCAGCAAATCCTCCCCGATCGCAATCCCTTCGGGAAATCCGCCGATTGATCGCAAAGCGGATTTCTTCACTGCAATCGCAGAGGACCAGAGAGGCGGATCGGAATGCGAGGCTACCTCAAAATAGTTTCTCAGGACTCCTTCCCACTCGCCCGGCGGAACTCTCTGAAGAATCGGCGAACGAACACTACCGTCAAGTTCCTTGTACACATAGTGTGTCGCAAATACTGAACATTCAGGAAACGTCCCACACAATCTGCTTATAGTCTCAAGAAAGTCGCGCTTCCATTCATCATCTGCGTCGAGGAAGGCTACGAGGTTCCCTTGCGCTTCAGCAATGCCGCGATTTCGGGCTGCCGATACGCCTCTGTTTTCCTGGTCGACGACTCGGATGCGTCCATCGTTCAGATCGCGCGCAACTTTTTCCCCACCGTCGGTCGATCCGTCATTCACCACGATCAACTCAAAATCAGAAACAGATTGCTCGAGGACAGAATGCACTGCTCTGTGCACTTCCTTCACATTATTGTACAAAGGTATCACAACGCTTATGAGCGGAGAGTCCACGGATTCATCTCTCATGATCGGACACAAAAAGGGTGGGCCCTATGTACGCGTCGCCCTGAAATTCCTTGTGTTCCCTGAAATACATATCGAAACACCGCAAGTTGTGTTGCCTCAAGAACTCGGACATATCCTTGTCGGAGTATCCAAAATGCTTCCAATTGTAAGGATGAAGTTCGCAGAATATTCTTCCGAAACGGCATTCCTTCCAGTTAATGCTTCGTAGCACATTTAGCTCCGCTCCTTCGACATCAATGATCATTATGTCCACGGCAGCGAGAGAATATTTCTTCAAAAGGCCGGAAAGCGGAATCGCTTCTACCTTGAATGCCGCAGGATCGATCGATTCCACGATTCGGCTCTGGTCCTCATTGTCCGTAAATTGAAAAGTGCCAGATCGTTCCATAATTGCGGCGCTCTCGCATTTCACGGTATCTTCAAGATTATTCTTCCGAACGTTTTCTTCGAGGATCATAAACGCTGATGGATTTGGCTCGACCGCAATGATTGTACCCTTCTTCTTTTGCACCAACTTGCCGAGGAGGATTGCGTACGCTCCGTGATGCGCTCCGACATCGACAACAACGGGAGGATCTTTCAGTTCCGCCAAAAAAAGATATGCTGAATGCGTCTGCACATAGTCGCCGTACCGAACAATCGTTGAGAATATCTCGCGAGTCGGAAAACGGAGCCCGCGAAACGAAGGAAAGTACGTGGACGGCGCGAAGTTAAATTGCTCTCCAAAGACAATCTCTTTTCTTCCCCCGGACATATTCCAGTACATTTGCCGGATATTCTGAAAAAGCTTGTACGCAGCCGTCGCAAGCAACGTGCGCATCTTAGAGTTGAGCATACGCTCCCATTATCGTTTCATGAAATTTGCTGATCGGAAACAGTTGTGAAACGCGCAGCTTCCCATTTCTTCCCATGGAATTAGCCTTCCGTTTGCCAGACAGCAATATCAGGAGTGATGACGACATTTTCTCGATATCTCCGTACGCGACGAGCAGGCCCGTCTTGTCATGCTCAATAACCTCCCTCAGACCGCCCACATCGCTCGCTACGACCGGCAGGCCTGCTGCCATTGCCTCTGCTGCGCTGAGACCGAATCCCTCAAACTCCGACGGAACCGCGACAACATCCATCAGTCCATATAGTCGAAATGTCTCATACTGCGGCTTTGCCCCTAACCAAACAACGTTTTCCGCAATCCGTAGTTCCTTTGCGAGAGATTGCAGGGCGGATTTGTCCGGGCCATCACCGATAACAAGAAGCGTCGTGTTGGGTGCAGATTGGAGTACCAATTCCATTGCGTGGAATAGAAAAGAGTGTCCTTTTTCAGATCGAAGTCTCGCTATCACCCCAATAACATGTTTGGTCTTGATCCCCAAACGTTTTTTCATTGCTTTCGGATTAACAGATCCGGCAAGTTTTTCCATTTTCTGAATATCAATCGCGTTGTACACCGTGTAATGGTGAACATTGGAGTCGAGTGCAGCTCCATCATACATCTTGCCTGTTCCAAACCAGGATCGCTCGGTGGCGATCGAGTTGCAGAAGAACATCGTACAGAGCTTTGCCGATATTCGCACGAAATTCTTTTCTCTTTTGCCAAACAGGTACCGGGGATAGTGAATCGTCGCAAGGACATTTTTCACTCCGGCCAATTTTGCCGCGATAATGGGAATGAGTCCCGGCGCAACATATTGCACATGCACAATATCGGGTCGTGTCCTATGGAAGTACCGTGTTAGGTTCCAGAGTAATATCAGCATCTGTCCATAAGAAGTGTGCTCTTGAGACCGCTGCAGACGCAAACGATGTACCTGTGCGCCTTCTTTTTCAAATTCTTCTACTATATTATTTTCAAACTCGTAATAGCAGCATACAGTGACGCGATACCCCTCTTCCCGCAACACTCGGACAAGTGCAAGCGTCTGAATTTCTGTTCCGCCACGCAATAAGATTGGGATTGCAATGACGACTGTTTTCTCATTCATCGACTTCATTAATGATGACTCTCCTCGTCGCGATGCGACTGAAGGTAGCTAGAAATCTTTTCCGCGACGATGTTCGCGCCCTTCTCGTTAAAGTGCATCGCATCATAAAAGACTTCGCTGCTGTGAGGAATTTCGGCCGCAAGATCAAACACTTCCACGCTGTCCGCATGGCAGCTCACAATCAGTTCTTCATTGAAAATCCCCAACAGCTTGGCGTACGTCGCTGCCGACAGTTTCCCCTTTTTTCCGTTCACGGAGTAGTCCCAGCCCACCACGGAATTCCAAGTATTGGAGCTGTCAAATAATAGTGGCTGCGTCAGAAAAATAGTCCTGACCCTGAGCCTCTTCAAATCGACAACGTTCGTATGCACACTATTCCGAAACTCGACAAGCCACGGGACGAGCAGATGCAGTTGGACCATCAGAGAAATCAATTCAAAGAGTGTCGCGCGTGTCGTGATGCTTCTCCTCCGTTTCAACAAAAGAACACGTGCTCCGGGTGACTCATATTGACTTACCATCGCATCATTGTACTTGTAGTAACAGCATACGGCGACCTTGTACCCCTGCTGCACCAGAATACGGAGGAATGAAAGGGTATGGACCTCGGCTCCTCCTTGAAGTATCATGAGCATTGCAACGATAATATGTTTCTTTCTGAGTTCACAATCTTTCTGTTTTTTTGAAACTGCTGCCCTACAAGCCGAGTGTGATGCGAGCAATACCTGCGAAATGCTCTACATGCCGCATCGCAAAACAATTCTTCTTATGCGCTCGATCTAAAGCATATGCTCACAATCCTTTGCTCTCCTGCGGTCGATAGAGCTGAGGATTAAGGGACGGGTCGTTATACATCTTGAATTGGCGATAGAGAACCATCTTTATAGAACCCCGATTCAATGCAAGAATCATATCTTTCAACGCCTGCTGCAGATTTCTTTGCTGCTGTTTAAGTATCTCCAATTTTCCTGCGCATGTATTACGATGTGCTGCATCCACATCTTTTCGCCGTGTCTGATCGAACATGTAATAGACCTTTAGAGACAAGATGGACAATCGATCAAAAACACTTCCCGGTGTCTCAGTGCGAAGGGGCAATTCCCTGTCGCCAAGTTGCTTGTAATGATTCTCGACCAACCATATGTCAATCTTTTCAATGATATCATTTCGTTGCTGGTTCAGAGTGTCGATGGTGCGCTTTGCCGCCACAATAAGCGAGTCACCGACATCCCTTCGGCGGGCAAAATCCTCCTGATTCCATAGTGAATGATTGCAGACAAGAAGTTGAAAAATAAGGGCTTCTAACTCCTTCGATGCTGCGGGGGCGCCAATTTTCTTGTTGTTTGCCAATCTGGTGACCCACACATCAAGCGAATTGAATATCTCTTCCAATTGTTCGCGATGAAACTTTTTCTCCATTCGAATGGGTCCTTTTAGTAATGAGATAAGGGTACGACCGCCTGCTCACGGTCGAGAAAGAGAGTACGTCTGTGTTCATTCCTGTTGGAAAGCGCTCGACGTCAATCCGCTAGGCTTTGTATCTACTGCGATCCGTCGCCGTTCATGGCGTCACTGCCTTTCTGAATTTATTCAAGAAACTCAGTCCATGGCAGTAAAACCAGGTCGCAATGAGTTTCATTTTCGTATTGATGGAGACCATCCACAGGATCCTCGACCAGTATGGCAGAGAACTTTTTCTCCAGCCAGATATTTCTCGGTCAAGTGTGCGGGCGAGCTCCGTCGCTGTTCTGATAAATTCTTTGTTCTTTGTGTAGCAACCTTCGAAGAGCAACAGATTAATGAACCGAATACTAAGCCTGCCAAGTGCCTTTATAGTTTCCTTGTCCAGATGACTGGAACGATGAAAATGATATCGCACAGCGAATTCATAATCGACAGCGAGACGATGTGTCAATGATGCAACCCGCGCAGTCGCAGATTCGGAATGAATACGGAATTGTGCGAGCGGCTCACTAATACCGACCACATCCGTATATTGTCCGACACGCAGAAAGAAATCATCATCCGCGATCAGACCTGCTTCCTTCCGGTACGCACATCGTTCGATGATTAAAGAGCGCCGGCTCAAGACACCAGGGCAACGGTGAATATGTTCGTTTCGTTCAACACTCTGTATATATTTGTGTGCGTAGACTGTTCCGGAATAGAGTACTGGTTTCAAATCGTGTGGCAAAGGGGATTTCTTCGTTATCTCTCCCAGTTCGTTGGTATAGGAATACCCTGTAAAGAAATGATGGATCCCGGGAAATTCTCTCGTCGCCCCCTCCATAATCTCAAGATATCGGGGGTCCAGAACATCGTCTTGATGAAGCACTGTCACAAATTCACTTTTCGAGAATTGAATTGCGCGGTTCCAGGCATCAGCAAAACCTGTGGGTGTGCCATTATAAATATACCGAACCGCTCCAGTTGCTTGAGTCTCCTGGACAATTTCTGCAGAACGGTCTGTCGACCCATCATCAACAACAACAATTTCATCAGCGGGACGCCTCTGGTTCATCGCAGAAGCGAGAGTCGCCTTGAGATATTTCTCTCCGTTATGTACCGGGATGGCAATAGAAAATGTCACACTTGTGGCGCTTTACATGAAATAATAAAATCGTTTAGTGCGATTTGTCATTCGTTCTCGTGCAATTTCTTTCCCGCCTATCACGTTCGATAATATAGATGCCCACTGCTCCCTCCACCGCTTGAGCGAAAAGCCATCCTGGGAAGATCTCCATGCATTTTTTTGTATCTCCTGTCTCTTTGTTGGATTCTCGATGAGAAACTTCAGCCCATCAACAATGGAATCTTTGTTCGGAAAACAGAGGATGCCATTGTGCATGGAAATGATCTCGGTGACAATTCCAAACATGTTCGTGGCGACAACGGCACAACCCGCGGACATTGCTTCGAGAATCGAGAACGAAGTCGCTTCCCCACATACGGATGGCACCAACGCTATGTCAAAGTCTTTATGGAATTTAGTTGCCTTCTCAGCGTCATACGAGGTGACGGTGACGCGCCGCTCGTTTAAAAAGCTTTGCACTATCAGAGATTTGTCTCCCCCCTCGCCGGCAATCGTTACTTCAACATTCGGATAGAGTGAAAGTAACTCTTTGAATACTTCAATGGCTAGGCGCGTTCCCTTTTCCTGTACCAGACGACGAGCGAAGATGATGCGAACTGGTTTTTTCCGGTTTCCCTTTTTATCCCGGGATGCATTCCATCCCACCTTTAGCGCAGGATTGGGATTGTACCACACCCTTCCTTCATGGTTCGGCCCTCGAAATGAACGGTACCAATTCAGAAACGTCAAATCAGCAACGACTCGGTTATAGCAGTTTTCAAAATATTCAACCCCTTTGATCTGTTTGCGAAGTCGTAAAATTTTCTCCCCAGCCTTCGTGCGAAAGATTTTCTTCTCCGTCAAGACTTCAATCGGAGCATCCCACGATAGGCCCTGCATAATCGAAATCGCCAGGGGATTGTTATTCCGGACAGAAAAAAAATCGGCCGCAAAAAGTTCTATCCGTTCAGATGATCGCGAACGCTGCTCTGCAACTGAACGAAAATGGTTAACAACTTCACCCGTTGGCCGCTCCAAACCCGGGTAATCGGGGATCCCAATTACGCTTGCTTTCCCAAATTTTGTTTCCAAATGCCTGTGATAGCATTGATACACTGTTGAATCGTAACCGAGCTGGTCAAGAAGCGGGCAAAGAAATGCCAATTGTGTGCCGATGCCGCCACCCCCGACACCCGAGCCATCTTCTTTGAGAAACTGAAGAAAATAGATATCGACCTTCATCTTATCCTCTTGAGTAAGAATTGAACGGCCGCTTCACAATACCATCGCGGCATGCCTAGTTTTCCTTTAGTTTGTCTGTCCTCGGGTTCGGCAAAAAGCGACTCATAACGGTCGAGCATCCTATCCGCAGAGAATGTATCGGCGGAAATTCTGCGGGCATTCAACGACATTGCCTGATAGTGTTCCGTATTGCCATGAATCCTCTTCACGGCCTCCACAAAACCATCTATATCCAGTGGCGTTACGAGTAAGCCCGTTTCGCCCTGTTGAACCAACTGGTCGGTAATGCCTAGCAAGCGCGAGACAACCGGCACGACTCCGCACATCATTGCTTCAACAATCACCAGCCCAAATCCCTCGAGGTTTGTTGGTAAAAGGAGTATATGAGATGCTCTCATTATCTTAGCAGTCTCGTCCGGAGATGTCGCGCCTTGTATCAATACTCTCTTTTGCAGCCCGCGCATCCTAAACTCAGAGTCAAGGTGTGCTTTTAACGGACCATCGCCGATTATTGTGAGAAACGAATCGGGAATCGCGACCGCGACCGCCTGAAAAATATCTGGCAGCAAATTGGCCCCCTTTGATTCCCCGAGGAATCCCACAAAAAGAATCTTACGGGCCGAACCGTCATTTTCGGCCCCCTTCGGGAAGAATCTGCTGCGATCAATACCATGAGGTATGACTCGGATTCTGCTGTGGAGACGTTGGTTAACAAATTTATGAAATCGAGCTGCAACTCCAGCGGTCGGTGCTATCCATCGAAATAGCCTGCCGGAAAAAAGGGCGCCTATCGCATAGAATCGGGAGTCGTCACTGTGAAGAACAGAAATGGTTTTTATTCTTGGGTCGATCAATGGAATCGCGTATTGCATTAATGCACAATTATTCATCAAAATGACATCAGGCATAATTGAGTTGGCAAGGTCCGCCGCTTTGAGCACTTTCTTCGGAGAAAGCGGAACTGCTGACAGATCGTGGCAACTGAAGCTTCTGCTCGCCTCATCAAAATAATTACCATGGGCATTGGTAACCAGCAGATGAACGTCCCGGCCGCGAGACCTTAAGCCGCCAATTAGATTCATGAGATATGATCCTAGCCCCCCGGCGCCTATTTCCGTTGAAGCAATGATAATTTTCTGAGACTTCATATGTCCTTAGCTTTGCTCACCCACGGGAGGAATCGCCTCGCCATGTTCAGCAATTTACGAAAAAGTCGATAAATGAATACGTGCAGATATTGTGCTTTTCTACTGCTTGTTAGAAGGGCTTTCAAGTAAGACGGATGCAGGCTGAAGATTTGCCAGCCTCTCTCAATCATAAATCGTCTGCCGAGCTTGGCGGAGAGGTCCTCAATATTGAGGCTATGAGCCGCCATTCGAAACCTCGGATCAACGATAGATACGTATGTCTTGCAGTCGCTGTAAAGCTGATACTCTTCAACCGTAAGAGGTGGTCGGACATAGCGATCATAGATCTCCGTGCCTGGATAAGGCGTGGTAACACATATTCCATATGTCGTCGCTTTGATATTCTCCATTAGGTCGACGGTTTTTCTTACATCCTCCTCGGTCTCTTCGGGGGTATTGATGAGGATATTGGCATAGGTGCGGATTTTTTCCGCGCGGCAGCGGCGGAAGACCTCTTCCGTTTCATTTATCTTTATTCCTTTTTTCATCCGGTTCAATGATTCCTGTGAACCGGACTCCACGCCGAAATCTATCTGAATACAGCCGCTCTCTTTGAGGGCGCGAAAAACATTATCAGGAAACTGATTGACACGCCCTTCCATTCCCCAAACGAAACGGTGGTTGAGATCCGTGAGCTTTTCACAGAATTCAACAACGCGGTCCCTTTTTATCGTAAACGTATCGTCGTGGATGTAGAATCCGTCAATATCATATGTCTCTTTTAGAAAATTCAGTTCTTCAATAACAGACTCCAGAGGACGGAATGTTACTTTTCTTCTTCTGTTGGCGCAGAATGTGCAGTCGTATGGACATCCTCGAGCGGTAAATATATGCACTCCAGACAAATAGATCGAACGGAGAAGAAACTGTTGCGGCTGGAGATAGAAATTCATATCCAGTTTGTGGTATGGATGAATCGCCAGATCGTCCAACACCGGCTGTTCCTTCTGGGGTGCGGTGCGAATAACGTTGGTCCCTTTTCTGAAAACCAATCCGTTGATCTCTTTCCAGGGAATCGTCCCTTCTCGCTCGGCCTCAATCAATCTCCACAGCGGCAACTCACCGTCACCCACAACTGCCGCATCAAATGGGGAATCTTCATGAGCGAAGAAGTCTTCAGGAGAAACGGTCGCGTGTATCCCGCCCACGATGACCTTTGCACTGCTCCTTCGCTTGATCTCTTCGGCCAGTTTCATTACATCACGATAATCTTCCGTGAACGCGCTGAGGCCTATCAGCGGTGACCGCGATGCGATTGCTCTTTCAACTGTTTCCTGAAATACCCTTTCCTTTTCTTTTTCAGAATAACGGGCGTTGACATTACTTTTTACGTCAACCACGTCTACGCTGTGTCCTTTGTGCTCGACGTAACCTCCCAGCCAGAGTATCCAATGGGGAACGATCGTGCTTTTCGCACGTCCGAGCGTGGGCAACGACACCAAACAGACATCAGCCATGATGCGAATTCCTCCCTTACCAAACAAATGATTTCTCGCGGTCTTCCTGTTCTATCTGGAAATAACTATCTTTTCCATCGACAACCGGAAAGCCAACAGCGGCGACCAGATAAGAGAACACCTCCTAATAGCTAGCATTCTTCCACGGCTTGGCGAAGAGACTGGCTTTCGTGAAATCGACATCCGGTAAGATTCTTCGACAAAGACATAATACACTTCTCGAGATGCCGCATTTCATGTAAGCCCCTCGGCGCAAGCGCGTATGACTTTTTGCTAGTTTGGATGTGTTGACATGTAGGATGCTATAATCTCGGCAACTGTGTCAGCACCCGCTTCCGTAAAGTGCATGGTGTCATAAAAATATCTCGTCGAGTGAGGAATGTTTCGGGCAAGATCAAACACCTCGGCATTTTCCTCTCTGCAAATGTTGATCAATTTATCATTAAATTGTGAAAGAAGCTTTGCATACGTCGCCGCCGACAATTCGCCTTTATTTCCTTTGTATGAGTAGTCACATCCTGAGATCGATTTCCAATAGTCTGTCGTGTCGAAGAGGACTGGTTGCGTCAGGAAGATAGGGCGAATACGCTGTCGACGTAACTCAGCGATCATGGCCCGCACGTTGTTCTCATGAACCGCCAGCGAAGGGAGTGCGATCTCAGTATCTTCAGGCAACATCATTTCCTTCCGGATAGGCACTGGCCGATAATTAGTATTCCCTGCCCGCTCGAGCACAACAACGTTATCCCATAAAATGATCTTCCACAGAAAAAGCACCTCCACCAGCCGGCTATAACCCAACAACTTGTGCTTCCAACCCGTAGTCTCCGGCGAGTACTCCACCTTCTTCGCATTCTCATCAAGAGAATACCACAGTTCATTGATGCCGCAGAGAACCATGACTGCTCTGGGTTTGATATGAGGGATGATTTCCCGAACAAAAATTAGGTGTGCGCGAGTTGAATGGCCTGAGATTCCAGCGTTTCCTACCCAGACATTGGCGTTCGCTTTTCGCATTTTTGATTGTAATACGTACGGCCATGTTTTGCTGTCATCAAGGTAGAAACACTGAGTAGTGCTTCCGCCGACAGCAACAATTGTATAATATTCATTCCAGTTGATCGGAGGATCATCACCCCGGAAGCCCCATTTGTTTGTAGTGTTCGCTGCAATTGGCGCGACGCCGTCCAATGCGACTTTCAACTTCATTTTGTTGTAGGGACGAAGTTGGATGAAGGGAGAAAAGATAGAGTCGTGTGTCAAGACGCGAGCAAGAAGCTCCAGGGTTCCAAAACTTACGATACATGAGATCGACAACGCGACAATGGTTTGGATCGCTTTCTTCCAGTCATTAGAAAACTTCACTAGCAATAGACCGAGAAACACGCAAATGATGTCTATTGCCCAGATGAGAAGCGTGCTCGCCAGCCCCCACCTTCCCAATGACTTTTCCAAAAGACCGGCCAGATGCATTCCGTCTGCCGGGTAGATTATCGACAGGGTCCATTGATTACACCCCAGCCCAAACAGAATCAATGTCACACCGACCCGTATCATGGTATTTCTTTGACGCATTGCTTCTCCCGGATTAAAGAAAATTTGCATCGCACTCGTTAGCAATGTCCCTTACCGGCCAGGTTCATGCCTGCACAGCATAAGCAGAGAAGAACAATGGAACGCCCGCGAAGCATGAGCGGGCCGATCGATTGTCGTGATACAACATCCAGATTGCGAAAGAAGAAAAAGGAGTTGGTAGCATGCGTGCCTCTGCGATGTGTCGATGATCCCAGGAAAATGACTTTTCTTGCCTATGGATTGTTCTTGAAGACACCTGCCTGCCTTCTGCATGTTCATTTGCTTCTGAAAAAAATGCTTTTGCAAGCCCATTTCACGCCATCCAATGATCGAGTCTACTCTAACAGTTTCCATCAACGGGATTACGCGAAACGCCTTACGAGTTTTTCGAACACCCGAAAGAACGGCCACAAAATGAACCGAAGATGAAAACCGTGCCTTCGAAGATGAAAAAGCAAAAAGCGAAAACCTTCCTTCAACTTCCAATGACGGAGAAGCTCGAATTGGCTGTCTTCATAGTAACGGTACGACATTTTGATTTTCTGATGGAAAGTCGATTTCGCCTCGACAAATCCATCCTCGACCGCGCTCACAACGCATCGTGTCAGTCTGCCCGGATCGGAACCTTTCATTTCGATTATGGAATCGTAAGGCAAGCCAAAATATTCATGATCATACACAAGTGATGCGAAACAAAATGCATCGGGCTTTATAAGCTGGATCATCGGCAATCGTTTTGCCCAGTCTGAGGTGCAGAGCCATGAAATCCCACTTGAAGAGCCGACGAGCAAAGTACAATGCTTGGTGAGTTCTGCGTTTTCTCTGAATGAAAGCACACTCCCGTCGATTATTCGATCGTCGTTTGAAGCAAAAGAGAGGTGCGAGGAAAGAATTACACAGACATTGGGAAGCAACGATATAACTTGCTTTGCCGCCTCAAGCGCAAACTCCAGGTTTGCCGACGATTGTCCGCTTCGTGGCACGCACTCAAAGAGTATGACGGACTTTTTCTCTGAAAGTCTGCGCTCCGCGGCGAAACGGCGCACATTCTCGACTTCGGTTGCAGAGAGCCTTAGAACCGGTGTGGTCGGGACGGTAATTTTCCCGGGATAATTTCTAAACGTCGATGATCGAATCGTTCCGTCATAATTGCGAAGATTCCCTGGCAGGATTTGGGTCAGAAAAATCTCGTCAAAGTCACCACGGCTTTTTCTTTCAATAGCTTCTCGCTGGAATTTTGGCCACTCGACGACAATCTCTCCGACCCCTGCTGCCGGAATTTCCCATGTGTCGTCGACGTACGGATTCAGATAAATAATAGAGCTGTACATTGACCCGATTGCCCATGTGAGATGGCACCCGGGGAAATCGTGTTTAATTTGCCGTGCAATTGTGGTCGCGTAGAGGCAGTCACCAAATGAGCCGAGGTGTCCCAGCAAGATTTTTTTTCGGTTTGTCTGGGGCGGCAAAGAGGCCGGTTCTATTTCTAGTGATAGGTTCATTTTCGTACACTTTTGCCAACCATCATCTCCGCAAGTTCACCGATACCAATTCTTGGGCTCCACCCGAGATGATTTATGGTTCGCGGGTCTGTTACGAGGCGTGGGTATTCAGGAGTGAATTTTTCCTTCAACAAGACAAATCTTCTCCAATCGCTCCCTATTGCCTCGAAGCAGCATTCGAGCCAATGCTGAATAGTGTAAGCGCGGCCAGAACTAATAACCGCCTCGTACACTTTGTCCTGCTCAACAAGTGTCAGCATCCCTGCAACAACATCTTCAGCGTACGTCCATTCTTTCTCAACTGTGATATTTCCAATTTCAATTTTTTCGCTGCTGCCATCCGCAATCCTCCTAGCCGCACTAGCGATCATCTGGCTAACATGCGTAGGTTTTCGCAAAGGACTTTCGTGATGGAACAAATAACCTACGTACGCCTTGACCCCAAGCATCGGAAGTACCGCGCAGCATTCACTGCATGTATGCGGGTAACAAAATATGCGCTTATGGCGTCAAAGGGATCGTATTCCGAGATTGAGAGTCCAGAATTCCTGAATTGTATGCCGCTTCCAGCGATGAAAACACGGGTATCTTCGCTATGAAGACGCACTGCTTCCAGTATATTGTGCGTGGCTGTTGAAATGGTCGCGTAATTTTCAAATAAAGTTGAATGGCATGTGGTAGAGTTCGCAGCAAGGTGAAAAATGTAAGCAGGTCGATGCTTCCAGACCAAAGACTCGACCAGAGTATAGTCAGGAACGTCTCCCCTAATTCCTTCTCCCGCACGGCTGACACCGAGCGGTTCAATCCCTTTTTCGCGGCACAGAATGCCCAAATAGTGGCCATCCTGGCCGTTAGCACCGAAGGCGAGCGCTTTCATATTTTCTTTTTTCTAAAGACAATCGTCGCAAACGTGTAGCGGCATCCCGCATAAACGAAATCGGGATTGTCGCAATCCCAATGGGGCTGGTCGACCAACAAGCATTCTGGAACGTGGGAGAGAAGACGGTTTTTGAGATCGCGCTGAGTGTAAAACCGAAAATCCTCCTGAGGAATTCTGTCGCCGGGAATATACGCATTGTTGTAATCGCAGGTGAGAATCGCTACGCCGCCCGGCGCGAGTAATTCGCCGATCAACGAGATGAAGCGTTCATCGTTCCTCACATGCTCAATAACTGATGTTGAGAACACAATATTGTACGATCCTTTCTGAGTTGTTGGACGAGCGCAAAACGTCTCAAGGTCATAATTGAGGAGGGGATCAACCTCTTCAAGACGAAATCCAACTTCTTTGAGAGAAGCGGCAGCAGTATCTTCAAAACTCCCTACACACAATAGCTTTGAATTTGTTGCGCCGGCATTCAATCGTACAACTGTATCGAAGACAAAAGCCTGCTGAATATTTGCTGCAGGTATCTTGCGTTTCATCATCTCTGGAACGGCCTCGAACAAGAATTCGATAGCAGGATGATAAAGCTCCCTTGCGGCATTATCGAGTATCCGGTTGAAGCCAGCGGTTTGGAAGGATGGACGGTACGTTTCCGTCCTCAGAGTATTGCTCCGCGCCGTTTTCGCTCTACTCGATCCTGCGCCCCATCGATCTGTCTTTCCATTCTGTCTCGTTCTGCGTCTGGTGATCTTTCGGACCATCCTTCGGAGAAGGCTCGGTCTTGTCGGCAGCCTCCTTTCTAGGACTGTCTGAACTATTCTCTCGTAGTCCCACAAGAGGTTTTCTGTACACCATTCACGAACGTATGACGACAATGGTTCGACACCATCTGCAATTATTTCTTTGAGTGTCCTATTTTCTATGCAAATAGATGGTCTGGTATCTGTAATATGCCTGAACATGTTGCTTCGCGTTATTGCAATCGGACGTTTTACAGCAAGTGCGTAATCAATAACACTTGAAATTCCTCTTCCATTATTCTCTTCATACAGAAAAGCGTTTAGTGTGTTCGCTGCTAAAAAATCAAGCACCTGATCGTCGTCCATGAAGTCGTGATCAACAATCAGCTTGATTCCAGGTTTTCGCACAAGCAATTGGCACTGCGTTGCGATCTTGCGAGCACTTATTCCATCGGCATCCCCAAACGTTGCAAATGGTATGTGCAGTTTGACAATAGCTTCATCGAATTCTTCCTGCACTGTTGAGACCAGTTTGTCGAACCCCTTGCCGGGAGTTCCAAATCCGAAACTTCCTATTGTAGGTATGCTTGATATGTTCTGCTCGTTTTGATAAGAAAGCACTAACCGTCCTGTTTTAAATACAATCGGGTTTTTGAGTACGAGGGTTGGATCGGGTGCTATGTGGTAGTCAAAGAAATGATTTGTCGCCAAATCGGCATCACGTTGTGTCACTTCATGGGTAATACCAATGTTGGGTATGTTTTTAAGTTTCAAGATATTGTTTCTCAGCCATGGCATGGTGCTGGGGTGGTAATTGTAAATGATCCCTGCCGGCTGCGTTCTTCGCACAATATCATGGTATTCACTCGCGCCGGAACATTTTTCGAAGATGAATTGGAAGACTTTTGAGCTCTCAAGTGCCTTGGCAATATTCAGCCCGAATTGGTAAACGCCGCACTGTTGTTCACGATGTGATAGGAAGAGTATCGTCTTGCCACGCACTTCGCCATCATGCTGCCGATTCATCGCTGTACCTCTTTCCTAATGATTTCAATAGTCGGCAAGGGGAATATTAGCCCTACTCCCCGGTCTAACATCTCTTTTTCTCGCTCAATGAATTCCGCCTTGAAATGCCATGGTAACACCAAGTAGTAGTCCGGATTCCTCTCGGCAGCGACGTCAATGATGTAAAGAGCTTTCACCGTTGGAGATTTCTAAATCATGGCAGAATCAATTTCAATCGCTGTATCCAATCGCTTGACAAGCCTCTCGACCGCTTCGATCACGTGTTCAACTGGTATCATCATACACTATCGTTCATAATCGTAATCATTCTATTCCCAACACACCAAGTTTAAACTGCTCCTAATTTTTCAAGGTGTATAATTCTTATATTTATAAATATGCAGTTGTTCGGCACTTATTAATATTTTAGCACCTCGATCTTGGTCACCCTGACCTAAACTGTTTTTGTTCTCCTTTCTGAAACCAAGAAAACTATTAACACGTTCATTTCTCTTGTTCGTCAAAAAGTGGTTTAATTCATATACAACAGCAATTCTTCCCCAAAACAGTACAGTGCCTATTATAGCAACCGAAACGACTTTGTGTGCAAAATTGATTTTGGCGAACGAAGTTATGGTAAAGATATAAATACACACCCACGCAAGAAGAGAGTACGTCGAATATCTGGATGACAATGCTTGATTTACTCCAAAACCACTTCGAGTAAGTGCTGCAACTAAACCATTAATAACCACAAAACCGATCACTAAGTGTAAAAACCAATCATCTCGGCGTTTAACAACGAAATATGCAGAGAGAAGACATGCTATAAAACCTATTGATATGGCCAGAGATTTTAATTGAGTTATATTTCCCAAAAAAGCAAAAAAATAGGCAATGGTCCGCAATGGGTTAATTAGTGCTTCAATTATGCTGGGATGATAAGTGGGTTTATGGTAGCCAAAAAAATATATAAGCATACAAATGGTTGAAATTACAAAAAAAATTACCAGGGATTTCCATTTTTTTTGTATTACAAAAAAGAGATTGCCCAAAGGATATAAAACTACGCCACTGCCAAAAGTGAAAAGTGTTATTGGGAATAACATACATACAAAGAACAGTCTATTGCTTGTCAAGCAAATTAGAAACAGAATTGACATGAACAAAACCCAGTAGTTTGGTAAAGCGACCGATGTCAACATTATCTCCCAATGAGTGAACGATAGCAGAAGATATGGAATGGGCAACAAGTAATCTATTGATAAATTGAAACTCCTTTGAAAATAAGCAACCAATGTTAACACGGTAAATATCCAACCTATATTTCCGACCACGATAGAAAGCTTAAAATTTATTTCTTGAAATAGATAATATTGTATTAAGAAAGCGATGCGTGTGGAAACAATGCGGTGTTCGTTATGTTGCGAAAATAAAAGTGTAATTTTCTCCGTCAGGGTCTGAACCTGAATAAATTTGTTCAGAAAATCTAATGCGGCATCATAATCATCGGCAATAGGGATATTTAAGCTGTATCGAAAAACAATGTAAAAATATACAGCAAAAGGAATGACAAATAATGCCCATGGAATAAACATTGAAATTTTTGATATGGACAATTTTTTAGTGCCAAAAGGCATGTCTTTTCCAATCACTCAGAGACAAATAATTTTATGAAAAAAGATATGTTTGAATTAAAGTGACTTGTATGGCACCAATTAGTCAAGCGCATTTGATTGAAAAACAGTGAATATTCAAGATCTGTTATTGCAGCGTACGATTGAAGCGTTCGATGATTCCGTTGCATTGTGAACTCCGAACAAATGACGGCGAATGAACAAGACCATAATTTTCGACATCGGATGTTAATGAAGTCTCCTCGACGCAAGGGTCGAGGTATCTGAGTTGAATAGAAGATCTGATCATATTTTATGACTCCGATGCAAGCATCGATGAATTCTCTCGATTAAATTATGACTGTGTCAATTTCAATCGGAGTATCCAATCGTTTGATGAGTCTCTCAACAGCTGCCGTTACGTGTTCAACAGAAATCATTGTCATACACTTCCGTTCATAATCGCAGTCGTGCCATAGCCAACAGGGGGCGCATTCTACAAAACTATCGATGTTTTCGTTGCAGCTGTAGCCGCTCTGCCATGAATGTTCCCGACCGCCATAGATAATTACTGAGCGGCAGTCAACCGCTCGCGCAAGGTGCATTCCAAGCCCGACTGTGCCGATAAAAAACCGCGATCGATGAATGAGAGCCGCGGACTCGCGCAGCGTCGTCTTGCCGCGCAAGTCCGTGACGCCGCGGAGCATAGGGTCCGCTGCACCGCCAATTTGTATTATTTGCACTCCGCGACCATACACCGCATGCAAGCTGTCGACAACATGTTGAAACTTCTCCGTGCTCCAAAGTTTATTGAGCATGACTGTCCGAAACGACTTCGGACCGAGACATTGAACGGTAATTTGAAAATCTCTCAAAATGCCGTTGTTTATCTCTTCATCCGTGAGGGACAAATATGGCCGCAGGGCGACCGGACCGCTTATTCCGGCGTTTCTACACAGGACCGCAAGAATATGTTCGGCCGGCGGAACTTCCTCTTTCTGCGGAATACGTTCAACCGCGTACGCAAGGTTTCTTCTTCTGCCCCGCAACAAGAAAGCATATCGAAGGTACCGATCATCCCACGTGAAGATCTTGGCATAATCCTGATTATGTCGCAACAGTTCAGCCGAGTGGGAAACTTGCCAGATTTTCAATGATGAATCGCGGCGCTTAAGCTCATGCGCCACGGTCGTCAACAACAATTCGTCTCCTATTCCTCCTCCGAATTGCAGCATCGCATCCGGTAGTCCATGTCGAAGGATAATTCGTGCTGCGTGTGCCTCGATCGACGCGGCAAGGCCCAGTTTTTCTTTGACGTTCACGGCATTTACCTTCGTTTCCTGCCACAGACGAAAAAGCTAAAGAACGAATCGGGCCCTTCATCCTTGTCGACAATCGTGAACCTACGTCGCCGCAGTGCCTTGATTACTACTGACGGCTCCGGCACCCACTTGTGAGTATCGCTCATCAAGGGATTAGATTTATGCCACAGCTTGCACAATGGGTGCGGCAGATACAGAAAGAAATGGCCACCGACTTTGATTTTCGAAGCCCACACATCTAGAACGTCTTCCCAATTCTCGATATGTTCAAGGCAGTGAGAACTGAACACATAGTCCTGTGATGCGGGCGGAATATCCTCAATCGTGTTCGCGAGGCCAAGTCCTCGGTCATTATCAATGGGAGTGCTTCCTTTGAGTGGCCAGTAGTTGGCGCCAATATCAAGCCCGCGACCGCGGCAATATTTCAGTGCTGTCCTCTGAATCGCCAGTGAATTTCCGCCAACGGTAATATAATCCGGGTAGAACTCGTTGCCGTACAGCCACCCGCCGGGCACGCGGACATGACCTGTTTGGAGAAGCGGTCTATAATGTTTGAAAAGCTCCGGTGCATTTGGCATCTCTTCCAACAGAATTTCAGGCGCGCCAAAGAGTCTTCTCCCGAACGGACGAAGGGGCTTCAACGCTCCCAGAATGAATTTCTTTATTCTCTGAATCATGGTTTGATTTGTGTAGGGACCACTATAATAAATTAAAAGAGGGTCTCCTATTTCCTGCGATTCGTCACGCCGCGAGTCAGGAAGTCAACCGCAGAATTGAATTGTTCATGGAGGTCGAACTTATCCCGCGCGATCTGAGACTTGAACGCAAAAACGACTTTCTCTCTATTTTCGATTCCCCGCTTCAGATACCCCGGCGATTGGTTGAATTGATAGCGAATTCGGTTTCCGAAAAAGGTCATTTGATTGCATACACGAGACCATAGCCGCGTTCCGTGTCGTAAATCATGCTTTCAAATATTGGCATTGGCTTTTTACTCTTGACCGTTTTGATTGCTCCACGAAAAACCTTTCCTTCGTCCCCTTCAACGTCGATTTTCAAACCAGTAGGCGAGGGAAGTTTCAAGTTGTCCAGCGTTGTTATCCGAACTCACGCGCCAGAATTGTCGGAGCTTATTTTTGCAAGACCTCTTTCAACATTATCAGGCAGCGTCATGTTACCATTTCCGCCAATATCTCCCAAGGCTACTTGGCGACATTTGATATTCTGTACTGCTGAAGTTCTTGTCCTCTCCTCAAGATCTTTGAATGTCGCCGGCATAAGTTCAAAAGAAAATATCTCGCCGGTAAAATTTTCCCGACTTCCGACGAACAGGGAAAAATATCTCCAATCAGAACCAATATCAAAAACCTTTCCGTTCTTTTCGACGATGATATCCAGCGATGCACTGGTCGGCAACTCATAGCCAGCCTGAATCTTGAAAACATAATGCATGGTACTGGGTGTTGCGCGAGTTGAAACGCAGCACCTTTTTCTCGCCACGAACATCAAAAACAAAAGCGCCTGTCCCTTTCATTTTTAAGGTTGTGAAAACAAATCTTAAAAATAATTCTGCAGAGAGATTCACAAGAAAGGAATAAATCCGGATTGGCTTGCGTTGAGATGCAAAACGGTACAGGCGCGCCAGAAATGGGAGCGAGAGAATGTGAAACGGGTTGCGAGGCAAAATGTTTTTAATAAAGACTATAATCACTTATGATTATATCATCAAGTCGGCATGAGTGAATCTCGGATTCGTGCTGCGCTAGCTCTAAGAAAAAATACAGGGTCTTTAAACAGGTCAAAGAAAAAATACCTTTTGTTCAATCTTGCGGCTTCGTTCAAGGTGTTCTTGATAATTTCAGCGCGAGCGTTCTCCGAATATTTCAGCACACCATATTTTTCTCTCAGCATTTGACCTTCAACGGACGCGACGGTATGCGCAATTGTAGATGTTTTAGAATTTTCATGAACACGATACGCTGAAAGTATGCGATGACTAACCGCCGGTTGACCAAGCTGCGCGAGCCTTAAGAAGAGGTCAAAATCAAAACAAAATTGGAGCGCTCGGTCGAACCCGCCGACTTTAAAAAAAGCCTCGCGCCTCCAAAAACATGACATCTGGCAAAACACCATGCCGTAGCATACGAGCGATTCGAAATTTTGTCGCGCTCCGTAAGATTTTGTAATCTTCTTTCCTTTTGAATCAACGATAGCACATCCCCCGACTAGCCATTGAGTTGTGGGGTGCTTTGAAAAGGACTTTGCAATATAATTCAGCGTGCCGGGCAAATAATAATCATCAGAATTTATATAGGCAAGAATGTCGCTTTTAGCCATTTCAAAGCCGCTATACACGGCGTCTGCCTGTCCGTTGTCTTTTTCACTCTTCCAGTACGTCAGGTGCTTCTCGTATCGTTTAATAATATCGATACTGCCATCCGTACTCCCGCCATCCATGATGATGTATTCAAGATTCGGATAGTGTTGATTCAACACGGATTGAATTGTTTGTTCAAGGTACTGTGCTTGGTTGAACGACGGAGTCACAATCGATATTCGCGGCACGCTGGACATGGGAAGAGTCACTTCGCCAAGCCTTTCCGGGGAAGACAAAGAACATTTGTGCTGAATGCACAATTCATTGTCTCATTTAAGAAATTGATCCGATTCGTAAATGGCTTTCCCGTTTTTTCGGAGCGGAGTTCATAGCCGAGCGATTTCAACGTCCCTGCAAGAATTTCAACATCGCTATCGTTTAACTTGAGCGCCAGTTGCATAAATTCTATTAGAATCGCCGGCTGGAATCGTTTTAACATTTTTGTTGCACCGGCGATGAACTTTGGCTCATGGCCATCGATATCAACTTTGATGAAATCAACGCGATCGATCTTATGTTTTTTGACGTACGAGTCAAGTGTTTTCAATTGAATTTCTTCTTGTCGGATTGGTAGGGTCGACTTGTACCACCAACGAAGCGTTGCCGTATCATCAGATTCTTGCAGTTGAAGAACTTTCTCTCCATCAGAGAGTCCAAAATTATTGACGATAATATTTTCACAATGATTGAGTCGAATATGCTCAATCAGACGTTCGCGAAATCGCGATGATGGTTCAAACGCGTGCACGGTACCGTTCGATCCTACGAGTTTACTCATCTGAATTGCATAGTACCCAAAATTCGCACCGACATCCATCGCTACCATTCCGGGCTTCACATAGTGCGAAACCAATTCGATCGACTGGGGCTCAAAAAATCCTGTCCTAATAATGGAATTGTCCACACCACTCGTCCGGTCAAGTTTCCAAAAAAAATCCCCGTTCTTGCATAGGAACCAATTCCCCTCTCGTTTGATTACGGTAACGGCGTAATACGTAATGCTTTCCGAAAAACCAACAAGAGCATCACCAAGACGTCGGATGAAGCGCTTTAAAGAGTATCTGAGTTGAGATGATTTTGAAAACATGATGTTATGATTTTACCGTGCTCCATTCGAGCGCAATTCCCAGCTTTCCGCGATGCGTGTCACCCAAATATGCCTGGTTATATCGACCCGATGCTTCGACAAAGAGGGGAATATGAATACCATCAGTAGGGCTGCAATAGCGTACATTATGAATGCCAGAGTAGATTCCTAAATCGTATTTCATCGGCGCAAGAATATCAGCCGGTATCGTTGCGATCGACCTATAGTCTCCCGGCTCCATTGTCGGAATGACATTAGCATGTTCATCATGAAAGCTGCGGAATAAAATGGTCTCTTCTTCATCGGAAATATCAAAAAAAATACGTAAACCCACTGCCCGTTCGCGGACTCTATAGTCAATAACAATGTCCAATGCACGTCCGTTCAGAACTGTCTGCGTAACCGGTTTCCCATCTTGCAGCAGGCCGATATTTTTCCAAACAATGGTTTCATCGGTGGGTAAGGATGAGAGAATCTTCGGAATGGCACTTAATGAAGTGATAGATGACGAACCTTCGTTGAGATACTTTTCTGTCACTTCATATGTCGGACCCTCGGCAACAATGACACTATTACGCAGGAGAATAACGCGGCTGCAGAGCTGGCGAACAGCTTTCATATTATGGCTCACAAAAAGCACTGTTCTTCCCCGATGACTGACATCTTTCATTTTCCCCAGGCATTTTTTTTGAAATTGCGCGTCACCCACAGCCAGCACTTCATCGATGATCAGTATCTCTGGCTCGAGATGTGCAGCCACGGTAAACGCGAGCCGCATGTACATGCCGGTAGAATAGCGCTTCACGGGTGTATCGATGAATTTTTCTACTTCTGCGAAAGCGATGATCTCGTCTAACTTTCTCGTGATCTCAGACTTCCTCATGCCGAGAATTGAGCCATTAAGAAAAATATTCTCCCGTCCTGTTAATTCCCCGCTGAATCCGGTTCCGACTTCCAGGAGCGAGGCAATCCTTCCTTTGATTCGAATGCGGCCTTCCGTCGGACCCGTAATACGAGCCAGAATTTTCAGCAAAGTACTTTTTCCGGCACCGTTCCGTCCAACAATTCCCAGCACTTCACCTTCGTTGACCGAGAAGGAGACATCCTGTAATGCCCAAATCATATTCTCGGTTACAGGATTATCCTGATATTTCTTTTTGAAGATCGAGCGTACTTTGTCATCGAAAATATCTCGAAAGGAATTAGGCCGTTTTAGGGATCCGATTCGATACTGTTTGCTGAGATGTTCAACGCTGATGATTGTGGACATGGTTTCAACACTTTAGATGACATCCGCGAATTTTCGCTCCATGCGGAGAAAATTCATTAAGCCGGTAATGAAGAGAAGAAGGCCCATCCCGGTTGACAGTGCAACCAGAGACAAGGGCATTGTTCCGGTGTGAAGCATCGACCAACGGAATCCTTCGATTACACATACAATAGGATTTAGCCAGTATACAACTTGATAGTCTTCAGGTATCTTGTTAGCCGCGTACCCGACAGGGGTGATCCAGAAGACGACCTGCACAATAAAGGGAAGTGCATGCGCGACATCACGGTATTGAACGGAGATGGAGGAGAACCAGAAGCCGATCCCGAGCGATGTGAGTATCGTCAGAAAAACAAAGACTGGCAATATCAGAATTGTTAAAGTCGGAACAAATTGAAAGTAGATCATCAATATTATTGCCAGACTGAAAGCGATTGCAAAATCGAGAAGTCCTGCGAGTATGGCAGCAGCGGGAATAATTACGCGGGGAAAATAGACTTTCGAGATGAGGTTTGCGTTCGCCAAGAGACTTTGACTCGCTCCCATCACTCCTTCGGAAAAGAAATTCCAGGCGACAACACCGCAAAAGGTAAAGAGAAGATATGGGACTTCTTCAACTGCAAAGCCCGCCACTTTGTTGAACAGAATGGTGAAAACAACCATTCCCATGAGCGGGCGGATCAGCGCCCAGGCTGCACCAAGAAAGGTCTGCTTGTAGCGTATCTTGATGTCCCGCCACACTAGAAAATAGAACAATTCGCGATATTCCCAGACCTCACCAAGACGGAGAGACGAAAGTCCTTTTGTTGGCTTGATAACAATTTCGCTTTGTATCATGCGACGATCTCATCTCGATTCGTTTCTACTTCTTACGAGCAACGACCATCACGCCACCGGCAATGTATGGTAAATATTTGCTGATAAGTTTCCGGACAATGCCTGTGTTCCGTGAAAGTTCCAGCACTTCGAACCCGTGAGCACGCAAGAAAAAGAGATAATCCAAATGGTTACTGAGATATGTTACGTCTTCATCTGCTTCGGAAAAGGTGGCATAGTCTGGCTCTACGTAAATAAACTCCGGTTTTCGCAACAATATTTTCTTCAGCAGATAGTACATACTGAATAACAAAAATCTTGGCGTACCATATCTGTGAAACTTCTTCCTTTGTCCGTTCAATCGACTAACGATCAGCTTCAGGCGTACCAGTGGACTTAGCATATTTGGTGACTCAATAACCAAAAAGCCATTGATTTTGAGAAGTCGTCTATATTCAAGAAGAATAGCATCGATGCCGGTACAGTGTTCCAAGACAGAACTCGCTGCAATAACATCAAACACTCCGTCCGAATATCGCAACGGAAGTCTGCCAATTACCTCAAATGTAATCGACGGTATATTACCAAATTTTCTTTTCGCGGATCGGATAAATTGCTCTGAAATATCGACTCCAGTAACAATGAATCCATCCTTTGCCAAGAGCATGCTCAACATTCCGACACCACAGCCGTAGTCCAATACGGCTCCGCTCAGGGCATAAGTTTGTATGATATTGAGAATTGTGCTATAGTCAGACTCGTTTCTCTGTTCAAGAATTTCAAGATACGTTTCAGAAGAATTGTAGAACTGCAAACTTTTCAGACTTGCTTCATTCATCAGGAGTGTTCCACCGGTAATTCTTTCACCCTCCATGAACATTGAATCAGAACAGCAATCACTCAATTCCGCATAGGGACATATCATCAGGGGTAATTGTGAGAAGAAGCGCTTTCGGTAGTTCTCTTGTCACGGGTATAATAATCTCATCATACGTGGTAAACAATAGATACTTATCTTTTCTCTCCTGAAGTCATTCAACTACTCTTCTACATATTCCACCGGGACATAAAATGGGCACTTCTCGCATAATTGGGGCAATTTGCCATGCACAAAGTCTTTTCTGATTTCTTTGATCTTGTCAACATTGTGCTTCATTAACGCTTCCAGATCTTCGTATTTGGAAAGCGAATCAATATATAGCGAATCATGTTCGGTTTCTATGGAGGAGTCGTAGCGGCAATTACACAATCGTACATCGCCTTTAGCAAGAACACTTACCATATATAACCTCTCACATGGATATACTTTTCTAATCGGGTAAATAGATTTGACTGGATTCCAATCCACTTTCATATTGCCCACCATGTCTCGCTGAGTAATGTCACCCCCCCACGTATCGAATACACGCAACGGTTCACTGAGGTGCACATGTTCACCAATGTAACGACCAATGACAGCTGAATAAAACATACTCTGCTCTAATTCTTCTTTAGTCAAAAATGTGCGCGGTTCAAAAAATATTTGAACGCTAGAGTTTATCTTCTTATGAACCTCTAATAACAATCTGATAGATTTTTGAAATTCTGAAAACCTGGGAACGCCAAATAAGGATTCATACAATTGCTCTGAAAATCCAGGCGTCGAGATGAAGAGATAATCAACTCCAGAGTTGAGTAATCCCTCAATATCGAATCGATACAATTGGATACCGTTTGTAAACGTAGAGACAGTGTCAAAGCCAACTTCCTTCGCTATTCGAAAGACTTCAATTACATTTTTGTGAGTGAGTATTTCTCCCCCCATGGAAGTCAGATCAAGATGCCTATATCCTTGGGCGATACTTGATCGAGCTATAGAAGCGAACCATTCAAGGGAGGCAATTTTCTTCTCTCTATAACCTAATCGATAATTACAGAAAATGCACTTAGCATCACAAATGCTCGACACCTCAATTGTAATGGTTTGTCGTAGTTCTATTTTAGGGCTTGTCGGAAAAAAAAGATTACGCACAGACTTTGCGATAATCCGCAACGGCTGATGAGAAAGGACGATTTCTTTTATTGCCTCTTGGAATTTCATTCCATTCTTAGAGCTTTCTTGTTCGCTACTTGATTCCTTCCATAAAAAGTGATCCTGGCCTATAATCAATCCGTTCTACATCAGGACACTTGCCTTTGCCAGGTTCCACTCTCTCAACCGTAGTAAATCCTCCCTCTTGCAGCAAAGCCTTCAGGGAAGTGGCGTTGTAACTCCAACACATATGATTTTTCTCGCCCATTATTGTCGGCTGGTATATCACGTCCAGAAGATACTCAGGATGGACGGGATCATAACTTTGAATAAGTGTGTCAAGATCGATAACTGCAACACGAAATACCCCCCTTGGTTTCAAAACCCGATTTACTTCTTTCACACAGAATAACGCACTATGTCTGGAAAAATTATAGAGCACGTGCGAGCAGTACACAGCGTCGACAGAATCATTTGCTATTGGAAATCGTTTCACGGCGTTTAAGTAATGCACGTTGCGAAATACACCGTCACGATGCTGCCAAAAGCGCTTTTGATCCATCGCACCGATGGCGTGCAGTACCGCTGCTAGAAATGGAATACGGGCAATAATAATATGCGGCGTAATGTCGGTGTTGTACCATCCATCAAGAGGAACGTCAAAGCAGCCAATGTGAAGTTTGATCATCAATTCTGGTTTGGTGGAACGTACAGCACGCCTCGGTGAACAGGTTGTCCATGGATGAGGATCTCCAATGTGCGCCGAGGCTATTTTCTTACAAAATTGTAGATCGTTATGCCAAGCACAATAAGCGTAGCGCTTGTGTTAACGACCGACAGCACCTCCATCAACGACACAGTTTCCGGAATTCTTTTTACGACGATCATGTCGCCCGGTGTGAGCATCACTGATTGCGATTTACCCTCAAGAATATCCCGAACGTTTATTGTCTTTAACATGCGAGCTTTTATTTCTTTCTTCCCCGAAGCGCGATACACAAGCACTTCTTCCAAATTTGATTTATCCCGCGGCCCTCCTGCGTAGGAGAGCAACTGGATGATATCGGTATTCGTTGAAACGACATACACGCCTTGCTGAGGCACTTCACCCCATAGATTCACCGTCATTGTTACTTCAAACGGCTTCGCATAGAAAAAATATCCGGGCCTGCTTTGTTCCGCCTGCTTGGATGTGCTGAGTTCAGTTTGCGTGGAAACCTGCGCAAGCAAATGTGCACTCACCGCAATTGTGAGGGAAAAAAGACAGAATACAGTTTTCATGGACATTCGGGAATTCAAGTTATGTTTTTGCCTTGCTGGTGTATTTTTGCTGATAGTAGTATTCGCCGTGGAGATGGTAGTAACCTCTATGTAATCGGTTCAGCTGATACCCGTTTACGACAATGCCCGCAAGGTTGAGTCGGATTCCTTCAATGATATCGACGGCATGTTCCATGCTATCAAATGTCGTTGAATCCGTCTTAACGACAAAAACCACCGCGTCCACCATGGCCACCAGCAATTCCGAATCAGTAAAGAGGAGAATTGGCGGTGAATCGTACACAACGATGTCGTAGATCTTATCCAGTTCAGTTTTGAGGTTCTTCATCGTTGTAGAACCAATGAGCTCTGTTGGATTCAGCGGGACCGCACCGCACGGGAGAATGTCCAGGTTCTCGAGAAACGTCTGGCGTATCGCAGTTGAAAGGTCGACTTCACCAAAAAGAACTTCCGTCAATCCCGGCTCCAGATCGAGTCCAAAGAGTTCATGGATGGCGGGACGGCGCAAATCGATATCAACAAGCAACACCTTCTTTTTTGTCTGGGCGAAGACAATCGCCAGATTCGAGCTTGTGAGTGACTTACCCTCTTGGGGCGCACCGCTTACCGTCAAAATACTCTTGACCGGCGTGTCTTTCTTCCAATACTGTACACTCGTTCGTAACCTTCGGTACGAGTCTGCAATTCTTGAGTAAGGGTTGATCGCAGTGATCAAATGGGGATCGATAAGTTGGACGTTGGCGCCGGACCCTTCTTCTCCACTTCCGCCCCCCGTGCGCTTAGTGCCCCGTTCACCATTCACCGTTCCGCTCACTGCATCGACTCCCACGACGAGGCTGAGAGACTTCTTATCCATTGTCGGGATCACCGTTAACACGCTCAGACCACGTCGTTTGACATCTTCCGGCTTGTGAATTCGGTCATCGAAATAATTCACAAGAAACGCGGCGCTAATCCCCAGCACCAAACCGATAAAAAATCCGAAGCCCAGATTCTTGGGAATATTGGGAGACACGTGCGTGATCGGCGGGACCGCCCGCTGCAAAATATCGACGTACCCAAACTCCGATTGCTCAGCGATCAGAGCAGATTGGTATTTTTCTTCCACGGCGACAAATACTTTTTCCAGGGTCATTTTTGCCCGCTGCAAGCGGGCATATTCGATGTTCATTTTCGGTATCTCCTGGAATCGTGCTTCGTTTTGCTCGATGCCGTTTACCAGGGCGTTTCTTCGAACTTCCAACGACTGCAGTCGCATCCGTGAGTCGGAAATCTTATTGTTGAGGTCTTTTGCCAGATCCCGGTTCTCAAGATTTCTTTTAGGAGCCGTTGTGCTCGTCCCCATTCGCTCGTTTATTTTCTTCCGCAGCTCTGCAATCTGGCCGTCGATCTCGGCGATCCTCTTGCTTACCAATTCTTGATTCTCGGCGCCAACATTCTGTTCTCTGACAAAGTCGCGTTGTTGTTCAAGCGAGGCTATTTGTTCGAGGATCTTTGTCACTTCCAAGCTGGTGACCATATCCATAATGCGCTTGCTGTCTGCATCTATCTCCAGTTCCTCGCTTTTCGGCAGCGTCGCTTTTAGATCTGCCAATTTCCTTTCGTACGTCTGGATTGTGTTTCTCACGGTCACGATTTCTATGTCCGCTTCATCACGTTGCGCCTCTAAGCTTGAGATGGCGCGTACCACAGATTGACCTTCTTCGTCAATCGCTCCGTGCACTTCAATGTAATGACGAAGAGAATCCTCAACAGCGTCCAGCGAAATTTTCTTGGACAGCATCGTTCGTTCCAGAAACTCGCGCGTTGATCGCAACTGCTTACGGCTATTGTTGATGTTGTTCTCGTAGTATGCGTCTGAAAATGCGTTTGCAATAATTGCAGCTTCCTTCGGGTCGGCGCCTTGTGAGCTGACAAAGATAACATCGGAGGCCTTGTCCGGGTCAACCAGCAGCGATGCGTCGAGGCGACCTATGATGACTTCGTTGTGCGCAAAGGAACCGAAGGCGAGTTCGTCATCAACCGGCCTGAGAATTTCCAGCGTGTCGTAGCTGCCTAACGTCGCCACAGGGTTTTTCTTGAGCTTGGCCAAAACCTCTTCGGCGATGACACGAGATTTGAGAATGCCGATTTCTTTCATGAGGTTTCGCGTCGATCCGGCCAGGCTCGATAAATCGAACGAACCCATCATTTCGTTCTTGGACCTACTGCTCACCTGAACTATCGCTGTGGCTTCATAAATGAATTCCCCCAGGTATGTAAACAAAACAGCGCCTGCGAAAACCGTCATGGTCAATCCCGCAATGATGCCCTTCCAACGGTCGAGAATCTCGATATAATCGCGAAGACTCAGCTCGAGAGTCGGCGCCGATTTGGGTTTGTGATTACCTTGTGACCTTGAAGGCATGACGAGAGAGAATAGATATTGTGAAATAAACTAAGGATTCATCCATGTTCTGCTTGCTATTTGTTACTACCTCCCTTTACCGAACAGCATAATGTGGATTGTTTTCAACATAATATCGATATCCAACAAAAGAGAATAATGGGAAATATAATAGAGATCGTACTGCAATTTTTCCACGGTATCAGTGATGTTTTCGCCGTAAGAATAATTCACCTGGGCCCATCCTGTGATGCCAGGTTTTACCAGGTGTCGGAAGTGATAATAGTTAATTTTCTGCTCATATTCACGGGTTACTTCAAACCATTCTGCGCGAGGTCCTATCATGCTCATTTCACCCTTGAGAACATTCCACAATTGCGGCAATTCGTCCAATCGGGAGAGCCGCAGTAACTTGCCCACGCGAGTGACCCGCGGGTCTCGCTCACGCACGTACTTGTCGAGGGAACTGGAGTCTTGATACATTGTCCGAAACTTGTACATCGTGAACGGAATTTCATTCTTTCCAATCCGCATCTGTTTGAAGATAGCCGGTCCCCGGCTCTCCACGCGGATCAGGATACCGATGATGATCATGAGCGGGATAAAAATAATCGAATTCACCACTGCAATCCCGATGTCAAGCATCCGCTTCAAACGGCTGTACCAGGGATTCCGGACCAAAAGAAGGTCGCCTTCAAACAGCCACCACTTATTGAGGACAAAAATCGGGACTTTCCGAAAATTGTCTTCCAGAAATGTTCTGCTCGGAATCAAAGGCACGCTACTAAAATGCAATGTTACCAACTGTCGAAAAATTTCATCGTTCAGTGACGATTTATCTTCTGTCAGGATAATCCCGTCGCAATCGCCTTTCATGAGGCGCAATTTGCTGAGAACATCCCCCTCGATCGCCGGAGATCCGTTGCCGCAGATCGGGGCGCCAATTTTTTTCCCGCTCAAATCAGCGAACCGGACATATTGATCTTTAGGAGTCTCGGCGTACGTGCGGTACAACTCCTGCGCAGTCTCATCCGTTCCAAGAACAAGATAGAATCTCTTTCGCCTCACTTCCGCAAGACGAGAATTGATCATCCTCCGGATGAAGAGCGACACAAGGAGGAACGAGAGAAAGCTTGCCGGCAAAACGCTGCGGCTGAATTGCAGCGACGGTTTGTAACTAAAAATATACACTACCACAATCGTCGACACAACGATGATGACGACCGCCAGAATGAACTGGCTGGTGAACTGCAAACTGCGCATATCCGTATCGAGGCTATACGCCCCGATCGCGTCGAGCACCAGCCACGTTAAGACCATCGGAAGTACTGCGCGATACCAGTATTCGGTAACAAAATCCACCTCGGCGCGCAGTAGACTTAGAATAAAAAATATCCCGAAGAGCGTAATGCCGTCGATCAACATTAGCGTCCATTTGAACAATGTTTTTGATCTATACATAGTTCATTGTTCTCTCATAGATTCATCGTTCACAGCACTTCGCGAAAGCGTAAATTTCTGATGAAGGACATGATAGAGAAAAATCGGAGTCGACACAAAATTGCGCCGCCACATCCTATGGGGCTCCCGGAGTAACCGCGGGAGCCATTCCAGTCCGATACTCTGCGCTGCCGTCGACGCCCTCTTTTTTGTCCCCGCAAAATAGTCGAACACCGCACCCACCGCGGCGATGAGGGGGACGTCGAGACGACGGCGATGCTGCTGCACCCATTTTTCTTGTTTCGGAGCCGTCATCCCAATCCAAAGAACAGTCGGTCCCGCCCGGTTTACACTTTCAATAATTCGGTCATTCTCAACAGCAGAAAATTCTTTATCGAAAGGCGGTGCATAAACGCCGCGCACCTCAATATTGGTATAGGTGCGGGCCATTCGGGATTTTATCTTCTCCAAGACTTCATTCGATGATCCGAGAAAAAAGAATGATCTGCCCGGCAACGCATTCCATCGCTCGGCAATTCCTGCCATCACGTCAGATCCCGTAATCCTCTTATGAATTGCCCCGTCCAACAACCTCGATGCAAGCACAATTCCCGCGCCATCCGGAACCAGTACGTCCGCTCCACGTAGTGCACTTAAAAAAAGCGGATCATCATTCGCGACCACCAGCGAATGCGGATTTGCGCAAAACAGCGTCGACCCTCTAACTCCGGCAGCGATTCCAGCATCAATGGTGTCGAGTATCTCCGGCAACTGGTTCGTGTGGACCTGGACATTCCAAATATGTTCGCGCTGTAATTCCATTATCCATCAATTTAGTTTCGCTCCCCGGTGCGCAGCAGCCGACGCATATATGCTCATCAAAATATCGTAGTTCTTCCCGGCTGTGTATTTCGAATCAAATTCCTGTTTCGCCTGAACTCCTAATATACGAAGCTGTTTATCCCCAGCAAACAAGGGCTGCACCGAAGCGAGGAGACTTTCCGCATCTCCCGGAACAAACAGCGTGCCTGTTCGATTCTCTGCAATCAGGTGCGGGAGAGATCCAATGTTCGATGCGGCGATAGGAACGCCGTAGGCATAAGCTTCTTGAACAACCATGGGGAATCCTTCAAAACAAAGCGACGGAAGGATCAGCAGCTTTGCGGACGAGAGCCTCCTCATCGCTTCCGCATGGGACAAGTTTCCTAAGAACGAAATCGAGCTTGCAGCTTCTGAGTTGCGTGCAGCGCTCATTAACTCGTCTCTCATCGGTCCGTCTCCGATAATTTCCAATGGCGCCGCGTTCTTTCCCCACTTCTTCCACGAATCGATAAGAATATGAATTCCTTTGGCGGTATACAGCCTTCCAATAAACACCGCTTTAGATTCGCGTTGTTGCCACGGGAGCGGGTCCGGCGGATTTTCAAGAAACTGGGGTTTCACAAAGAGAGATGCTTCCGGTATCCCAAATTGGACCATTTTCTCCCTTTGAAACTCCGTCAATGTAATAAAGGCGTCGACGTTCTTCTTCCAGGTATTCCTCGCGCTGTGCAGTGCAATCATAAGCGACACGGGCAATGTTGCGACTCTGCTGTCGCGATAACATCCGTATCGCAAAGCAGGCAGCACGCTTTTCTTGTCCAAACAGAGCGTACAAGGCTCATCCTTTCTGAGCGCAGTGGCCGCTGAGCACCCGATCCGGTAGTTGTGCAGTGTCATTACCGTGGGAATATTGAGATCGCTAGTCGCGTACAGCACAGACGGTGATAGAATTGGAAAGGTATTATGCACGTGAACGATCTCGGGTCTTATTTTGCGCAGTGCCGATTTCAGTTTGCGCAAACTGACGGGATTCCATACGGTGCCCAGAGCACCCCTCACTGTTCCGTAAAGTCCTTGGTGAAGCAATTCATCGCTGTTGCGGGTAAATTCAACGATCGAGTGTCCACGATTGCGAAGAAGACTTGCTTCCGATATAAATGCAGTGTTTTCGCCGCTTGGTGCCGTTGAGCCGTAAAAATTATGGACGAGGAGAATTTTCACAAACAGGAAATAATTACGAAGCTAATTGGACCGATGGCGCATGGTCCATCAACCACTTTTTGACAAACAGGCGGTACCGCTGCACTCGATATTTCCTCAAATTCCATTTGCTGAACATAGATGTCGGATCATTCAAATCGTCGCAATACATCCTGAATAATACTCCGTCGATACCATCCCAGGACCTATTGTCTCCTGCGCCGACTGCGAAACTGTATTTGAATTGTTTCCGGACATGCTTCACAATCGAAGCATTAAATCTCCCATAAGGGTAGACGAACGCATCCACTTCTTTCTGCAGTTTTTCTTGAAGTATCTCTTTTGAATCTGCAAGCTCGGCTTCGACATCAGGAGATTGAAGCAAATTGCAGTGAGAGTAAGAATGAGATGCAATTTTCACATTTCCGCTGTTGCTGATTTCCAACAACTCTTCCCATGAACAGAATGGAATCGATTTTGAAAACGTATCGCCGAGCATCATCTCGTCAACAGCCACATGCAAGCGCACGTGGGGCGCAACGCGGTTGGCGGAATCTACGATAAACTTCGTCGAAACAGCAAGAACGACGCGAATCCCAATTCTTTTGATTAACGGAAACGCATAAGAATAGAAGCTGTAACTTGCATCATCAAAAACCAGGCAGACGTTTACAGCGTCCTCTATTAACGGCTCGCCTGGCAATACGACATTGAAATTGTCTTTAATGTATTGAAAATGTTTCTCAAGGATCGGCAACGAATTGGAGAGCTTATCAGCACCAACATGATGGTACATACAGCACAATAACATGCAGGCTCCCAGAAGTATGAAGGTTGGCTATTTCGAGCCATTTGTGGCATTCATGTTGGCTCAAATATACATTATATAATGCTATTAACAAAAATTTCATCGAAAAATGTTAATAAAGTATATCCAGACATTGTTCACTCTGGGCGTGGGGTTAGCCACCCACTTGATCACTCCCATCTAAGTAACGGGAGTAGGAGATACAGCCCATCCGATTTTCCAGTTCAAATACTCCTTCGCATACGGAACGGCGACAGGCTGATTTGCCCCTAGAAACTTGGTCGAAAAGTGATTTTATTGAAAAAACGATTTGGGAAAAGCTGATCTCTGTACTATATTAGGAGGAATTTATTTTAATGTCCAACCA
>JAGVPT010000164.1 GCA_020052095.1 Bacteroidota bacterium
CAATTTTCTTTGTGCCTTGCCTGCCCGCCGCTTGCCTGCTGAACAGCTTTTTCGGCAAGCAGGCTGCGCTTTGGCAGGCGGGGTGCCTTAGTGGCTGAGCAGTTACGAAAATTTTTCAAATAGCTACGATTTCTTGAGCAAGATGTCCTCCATCTTCTTAAATAAAGGCAAAGTGTACAACTACTCAAAATCCATTCTTTGGAGGTTTGTTATGAAAGGATTCCCTTTGATCATGATGTTGATTGGTGCGTTCACAGTCGTCGCGAACAGCCAACTGAACATCAAATACGAAAAATACAGCCTTCCGAACGGGCTTCAGGTTATTTTGCATGAAGACCATTCTGTCCCGATTGTCGCAGTCAACATCTGGTACCATGTCGGCTCGGCACGGGAAAAACCGGGGAGGACGGGCTTCGCGCATCTGTTCGAGCACATGATGTTTCAAGGTTCCCAGAACGTCGCAAAAGGGGGGCACTTTGGAAACCTGCAGGATGCCGGCGGATCGCTGAACGGTTCCACCGCAAACGACCGTACGAATTATTGGGAAAATGTTCCGAGTCAATTCCTCGAGCTAGCTTTATATCTTGAAGCGGACAGGATGGGATATCTCCTGCCGGCGATGTCACAAGATAAGCTAGATAACCAGCGCGATGTCGTGAAGAACGAACGGCGGCAAAGTTATGAAAATCGTCCCTACGGCAGAGCAGACGAGACCATCGCGGCGATGTTGTATGAGCCTTCTCATCCGTACAACTGGCCAGTCATCGGCTCGATGGCCGACCTGAGTGCTGCGGCACTCGACGACGTGAAAGAGTTTTTCACATTCTATTATGCGCCGAACAATGCGAGTCTGGTTGTGGCGGGGGACATCAATCCTGCGCAGGCAAAGGAATGGATCGCCAAATATTTCAGCGGAATTCCCAGGGGGAAAGATGTTCAGAAAGTGACAGTAAATCAGCCGAAGCAAAACGTCACAAAGCGTCAAACGATGGAAGACCGCGTTCAGCTTCCCCGTTTGTATCTGACATGGCATTCGACGCCGCAATCGGGCGAGGATGATGCCACGCTCGATATCCTTGCCGATATTTTGGCAGGGGGAAAGAATTCCAGGCTATATAAATCTTTAGTGTATGATAAGCAAATCGCTCAAAATGTGAATGCCTACCAGGACAGCAGGGAAGTGGCGGGACTCTTTCAGGTTGAGATAACCGCGAAACCAGGTGTAACGCTGAGCGATTTGGAAAAGAACGTCAACGAGGAAATCGCGAAGCTGCAGGAGGGCGGATCGACTGAGAGAGAAACCCAGCGGTCGAAAAACAGCACGAAGGCGAATTTCGTCTATCGTCTCCAATTTGTCGGAGGGTTTGGCGGGAAGGCGGACCAACTGAATCGTTATAACGTTTTGTGGGGCGATCCGGGATCGTTCAATAAGGACCTTGCACGCTATGAAAAGGTCACCGCGGCGGATGTCCAACGGGCAGCGAAAAAGTATCTCTCGAAAGAGAGAATCGCACTAAGCGTTGTGCCGATGGGCAAAAAAGAACTTGAAGCAAAATAGTCTTTCACTCACCATCACGATGAATGGAGTTTGAACCAATGAAAGTTAATCTATTTTACATGGGATTTCTTCTCCTGAGCTTTGCACTGAGCTACGGACAAGTCGACCGCACAAAGAAGCCTGAACCGCAACCGACGCCGAAACTCACGCTGCCGTCAATTCAACATGCTGCTCTCCCGAATGGCTTGAAGGTGATGCTTGTGGAACATCACGAGCTGCCGACAGTACAGATACAATTGGTCTTTCAGACCGGAGCGGCGAACGACCTAGCCGGCAAAGCGGGAGTCGCAAACCTGACTGCGCAAATGGTTCGCGAAGGAACGGCCAGGCGTACGTCATTACAGATTGCAGACGATCTGGAATTCATCGGCGCGAATCTCAACGTCAACTCATCAACGGACGCGACATTTGCATCCCTTCTTACACTGAAGGAACAGCTTGTTGCAGCGCTTGACGTGTATTCCGACGTTCTTCGAAATCCCTCCTTTCCCGAGAACGAATGGAATCGCGTGAAGAAAACGCACCTGACCGGACTGATGCAGCAAAAGGATCAACCCGTCGTTGTTGCGAACAACGTGTTCGCAGGACTGGTCTATGGATCAAATCATCCGTACGGGCGTCCGACCGAGGGAACTGACGCCTCAGTTAATGCGATTGCACTTGATGATCTAAAATCGTTCTACCAGGAGAACTACCTTCCGAATACTGCAACGCTGATTGTTGTCGGCGACGTCACTCTCAAGGAAGTAATGCCGATGGTCGAGAACAATTTTGGCGCCTGGAAATCGGAGGCTGTTGTTACACCGACCTTCTCCGCAGTTCCGAGGATCGATTCGACTCACCTCTATCTCATTGATAAACCTCAAGCAGCGCAATCTGAAATTCGGATCGGACACGTTGGCGTTGCAAGAAACACTGAAGACTATTTTCCACTTCAAGTGATGAACGCTATTCTCGGCGGACAGTTCACGTCGCGCATTAACTTAAATCTGCGTGAGTCAAAAGGATACACCTACGGCGCGCGATCGGGCTTCGCGATGCGAAAAGAGGCCGGACCGTTTCTCGCACAAGCCGGCGTCAAGTCGGCGGTGACGGATAGCTCTGTGATCGAGTTCATGAAAGAGCTTCGAGGCATGTGCGATGCCGACGTGACGCAAAAGGAATTGGATTTTGCAAAGAATTCTCTCGTGCGTGCTATCGCCCAGGGGTTTGAAACGCCTGCACACATCTCCGGGCAGCTCACGAACCTCGTGCTCTACAATCTGCCGGACGACTATTTCAACACGCTAGTACAAAATTACGAGAAAGTTACCGTAGCGGATGTCCGCCGCGTCTCGCAAAAGTACTTGCATCCCACCTCGATGAATATTGTGATCGTTGGAGACATCGCGTTGATCAAAGCTGGAGTGGAGAAACTTGGCTTCGGCAAGGCGATGGTGCTCGATGCGGATGGAAAAAAAGTAAACTAGCGGCCTTTCTTCTGTCCTGACATCCTTTGTTCCTCTGCCAAAGGGAGAGGAACAAAGGGTGAGGGGATCACCCCGGACTCCTCTTATAACTTGAACTCCATTACTGCTTGTCATCACTTCCATCATGAAAGGGAATTGTATTTTGAAGATCACTGCATGCCTTACCTTTTGCGTAATGTTGGTACAGGGGTTCGCTTCTGGCCAAATGAATGTCGATGAACAGAAAGCCTTTTCATCACTCAACTCACACATTTTTCAAAGTCACTTGAAATTTCTCGCAAGCGATTTGCTCGAAGGACGTGCTCCTGCAACTCGCGGAGATACCTTGGCTCAGAAGTATATTGCATCGCAGTTGCAGTTGATTGGGCTTAAACCTGGCGGAGAGAACGGGACGTATTTTCAACGCTTTCCAATTATCGGGACGACCGCCGATCCATCAATGGAATTAGTAGCCCGGTCCGGATCGAAGGAAGAACACTTCAAATTTCGTGAGGAGTTTATCGGTTTTTCAGGTTTGCAGGAAGAGAACATTGACATCGCAAAGGTTGAGGTCGTTTTCGTTGGGTACGGCATTGTCGCGCCGGAGCAAAAATGGGACGATTACAAAGGAGTCGACGTCAAAGGGAAAGTGCTGTTGATGATGAACGACGATCCGCCGTCAAACGATCCGAAATTCTTCGGAGGTAAGGCCAGAACGTATTACGGCCGGTGGACGTACAAATATGAAATTGCAGCCCGCAAAGGTGCACTCGGCGCGATCATTATCCACACCAGTGAGTCTGCCGGCTATCCGTTTCAAGTTGTTCAGACGTCATGGTCGGGAGAGAACTTCTCACTCCCTCAATCGAAAGGGGGTTCGATGAAATTGAGTTCGTGGCTATCAGAATCTGCGAGCAAGCGCTTGGTGGGAATGACGGGGAAGGATCTTGGTGCGATGATGAAATCAGCGCAGTCGAGAAAATTCAATCCGGTGTCGCTTGGCATAACCGTTTCAGTACACCTCCACAATACCCTGCGAAAACTGACGACTGCGAATGTAGGCGGGCTGCTGGGTGGAACTGATCCGCTCTTGTCGAAGGAAGTTGTTATTTTCACCGCTCACTTCGATCATCTTGGAATTGTGAAGCCGGTGAACGGCGACTCCATCGACAATGGCGCGCTTGATAACGCATCCGGGGTCAGCATGGTCCTGACGTTGGCAGAAGGCTTCGCGCATCTGTCGCAGAGACCAAAGCGTTCCATGCTCTTTCTGCTGGTTGGAGGCGAGGAAGCCGGTACGCTCGGATCGGAGTATTATGCTGCTCACCCGACGTTTCCAGCGGGAAAGATCGCGGCGGACATTAACATCGACGGCGTGAACATGTTTGGCGAGACCCGCGATCTTTCGATGATAGGGAAAGGAAGGTCGACGATCGATGAAGCGGTGAATGCTGCTGCGAAGGTTGCCGGCTTATCGGTGAAGCCGGATCAATTTCCTGAACAAGGTTCATTTTACCGTTCAGATCAGTTCAGCTTTGCGGCGATCGGTGTGCCGACAGCGTATTTTGACACCGGCATTGACTTCGTGGGTAAGCCCGCCAGTTGGGGGAAACAGATGGCTAGGGAATATAACGAGACAAACTACCACCAGCCGAGTGATGAAATTCGCAGCGATTGGACATATGAAGGGACGATGCAACAGGCAAAATTCTATTTTCATCTGGCTTACCTCGTTGCAGGAAATCCGGCGATGCCGCGATGGACCAGAGGAGATGAGTTTGAGGCGGTGAGGCTGAAAGCGGTGAAGTAGTTGAAGGTGTAGGACGCCTTAGGGTAGACGGTATAGGACACCTCCAAGGTGTCATACACCTGGTTTTCACAACACCAGATTCTCACACCATGGAATTCGAAACGGGGAAATACTACCACTTCTACAATCGTTCTAACAACGAAGAACTTCTCTTCAAGTCCAAAGAGAATTACGTTTACTTTTTTGAAAAATATCGCTATTATTTTGAACCACTGCTTACAACATTGGCGTATTGCCTGATGCCGACGCATTTTCATTTCTTGATAAAAGTCAAAGAGATGTCTGAAATACCGACGATGTCTGACACCTTAAAGGTGTCTGACATCTCCGCATCTACGTCTGAAACACCAAAGGTGTCTAACATCTCTCCATCTATTAAGAAAAATATCGGGCTACTCTTAAGCAGTTACACGAAAGCAATCAACAAAAGATATAAGCGGCATGGCAGTCTCTTTCAACCGCATTCAAAAGCGAAAGAAATTGACGATAATCAATATTTGCTTACGCTTATTTCGTATATTCATTAAAATCCTGTCCGATCAAGACTGGTTACGAAAGCAGAAGAATGGAAATATTCCAGCTGTCAAGATTTAGTCGGGATCCGGAATGGCAACTTGGCAGATAGAGAGTTTATTAAGCAATATTTTAAAACCGCCGGAGGATTTAAGAAGTATTCCGAAGAGATTGGCTCCAACGTGAGAAAAGAGTATTGGGTTTGGCTACAGGAGTAGGACACTTTGGAAGTGTCCTACCCCTTTTTTGTCACGGTAGATGCAGGAGACCTTAGAGGTGTCCTACATCTTTTTCGTCTTCAGCGCCCGTGTCCAATGAATAATCTGTTTTTTCACTTCTAACGGAGAAGTGCTCCCGGCCGATTTCTTATGCTCGATGCTCTTGTGGGGGGCAAGCAACTCAAATACATCATCTTCCAGTTTTGCAGAAAAGTGTTTCAACTCAATAAGTTTGAGCTGTGAGAGGCCTTTCTTATGCTCAATCGCGTGCGTAACGATTTTGCCGGTGATTGAATGCGCTTCTCTGAACGACACGCCCTTTTTCACAAGGTAGTCTGCGATCTCCGTTGCCGTCAGGAAATCGTTCTTCAGTTCTTCTTCAAATCTTTTCTTGTCAAAGGTTGTGTGGACCAGGATGTGTGAAAAGATAAACAAACACTGACGCGTTGTCGCCACGGCATCGAAGAGGGGGAGCTTGTCTTCCTGCATGTCGCGGTTGTACGCGAGAGGGAGTGCCTTCATAGTGGTAAGAATATTCACCAAATCACCAAAGATTCTGCCGGCTTTGCCGCGCACCAACTCCGCCATATCCGGGTTCTTCTTTTGAGGCATAATGCTGCTACCCGTGGTGTAGGCGTCGTTGGTCCTGGCGAATGCAAATTCTTGCGAGCTCCATAGAACCAGCTCTTCGCCAAATCTGCTGAGATGTGTCATAATGATGCTGCATGTCGCGATGAACTCGATCAGATAATCACGATCGCTGACTGCGTCCATGCTGTTTTCAACGATGCCGTCAAAACCGAGTTTTCGCGCAACCAGAGCTCGATCGATCGGAAACGATGTGCCCGCTAATGCGGCCGCGCCAAGAGGAAGTTTGTTCAATCGTTTTCGGCAATCGTGCAATCGCTCGAAATCTCGTTCAAGCATCGAGACATACGCGAGAAGGTGGTGCGATAAGTACACCGGCTGTGCACGCTGAAGATGCGTGTACCCCGGCATCAATGTATCAAAATACTTTTCCGCCTTATACAGCAGCACTCGCTGTAATTGCAAAATCAACTTCTGCAATTCCTTGATTGCACCACGAAGATAGAGCCGCTCGTCCAATGCCACTTGATCATTTCGGCTCCGAGCAGTGTGCAGCTTCCCGCCAAGGGGGCCAATCTTTTGGATCAGCCGCTGCTCGATGGCCATGTGGATATCCTCTTTGTCCCACGACAGGTCGAGCTTGCCATGAGCGATTTCTTTTGCAATCGACTTCAGGGCAGTTCGAATGCGCCGTGCCTCTTCCGAAGAGATTATTTTCGTTGCAGCGAGCATCTCAACATGTGCAACGCTTCCAGCGATGTCTTCCTGGTAGAATTGCTTATCGAGGTCGATAGAGGAGGAAAACCTAAGCGCGATTTCTGAAAGGGGCTCTTTGAATCTCCCGCTCCATAACGGTTGCTGGTGTGACATGATAGTCTCCTATACAGGGTTGTAGCCGTGATAAAAAAAACCTGACGTCGTCGCGAGCGCCAGGTATACAAAAATTGCACCGGTTGGGCTATTCCCGCACAACCCACACTTTTGCTTTCGCGCTGATCTTCGTGTGCAGTTTCACCGGGACCTCGAAAATACCGAGTGTTTTAATTGGTTCTTCCAACTCGATTGTACGTTTATCTACCGTGAATCCTTTCTCTTTGAGTGCGTCGGCGATCATTTGCGATGTGACCGATCCGAAGAGTTTGTCGTCTTCGCCAACCTTCATCGCAATTGTGATGGATATCTTTTCAAGCTCACTACCTACCTTCTCGGCATCCTTCAATTGCTTCTGATCTTGCCGCTCGTGCTGTTTCTTTTCCTCTTCCAGTGCGCGCAAGCTGCTCGTCGTGGCGCGGTAGGCGATCTGGCGGGGAAGAAGATAATTGCGCGCGTAGCCGTCTTTGACGGCCACGACATCTCCGATCTTGCCCAAGGTTTCGTAATCCTTACGTAATATGACTTTCATGCGTTCTCCAGCAATCTAAAGTGGGTGCGAATTATTTAATGGCATCGGACACGAAGGGCAGCAGTGCGAGATGGCGCGCCCGCTTAATCGACCGTACCAACTGCCGTTGATGTTTTGCGCACGAGCCGGTGATTCGCTTGGGAATGATCTTTCCCTGTTCAGTAACGAATCGGAACAATTTTTTTTCATCCTTATAGTCGATGTAGATTTCTTTAGCATCGCAGAAACGGCAAGTACGTTTTTTCCTAATCGCATTAGAATCGCGCTTTTCGCGGCGGTCGTCTCCTCCGCGTCGGTTTTGGCTTTGATGAAACACGTTTGAGTCTCCTTTTCTAAATTCTCATGATAGGTGTTGGGAATTCGTCGCTGACGAATTTCTCAGGTTCAAAATTCGTTAAGCGACTACGTTGCCGGGAACGGGGGCAGCCGCTTCAATTTTCGCTGCCGCCACGGCTGCAATTTCTTTCGCTTTCAGCGCCTTTTTGTCCAGCTGAATGGTGAGGTGGCGAATAATCTGATCTTCCAAATGATAATGCCGTTCGAGCTTCACGATGAGGTCGCCGGGCGCCTTAAATTCAAAGAACGCGTAAAAGCCATTATTCTTCTTTTCGATGGTGTAGGCAAGGCGTTTTCTGCCCCACTTCTCGACTGAGCGCACCTCGCCGTTGTTTTTAACGATGATATCTTTGACCTTTTCGATCACCGCTTCGATCTGGGCGTCGTCAAGCGCGGCATTCACGATGAACGTCGTCTCGTAAATCTTGTTTTCTTTATCCAATTGTGCAGCCTCCTATGGACTTGTTGATGTGGTCCCACCTCGTAGAGCGATGGAACAGGATGGATCGGTAAATTAAAATTGAAAGTTAAAAACGAAAAAATCAAAAAACACAAAACTCGAACCTTGACCGCAAACTACGAACCATGATGCAAAAACGATTTGTTGTAATTGTTCATGGTGTGTTCGATCCCTTCGTGAACCCAGGAGAGAGCGGCGCGGCATGCGTGGCCGATCAATTCGTCCGCCATCAAACGCTCATTCTCGTCAAATTCTGAGAGAACGTATGCGGCCATCAGATCTTTCTTATTCTCCGTCGGAAAATTCTTTCCTGCAATTCCGACTCGGAGGCGCGGGATGTTTTCCGTTTGCAATTGGTACGTAATCGATGCGAGTCCGTTGTGGCCGCCGCCGGTTCCTTCTTTCCGGATGCGCAAAGTGCCGAGTGGCAATTGGAAATCGTCATAAACAATCAACATGTCTGACGCCGACAAATTAAACTGTCTCATGGCCTGTTCGACCGCGCGACCGCTCTCGTTCATAAATGTCAGTGGGGCAATAACAAGGAAGCGATTACCTTGGTCTGTGCATCTAGCAAACCGAAAGTCACCTTTGCCTCTCAGCATTTTAGTGCCAAGCGTCTTCGCAAGAGAATCAACAACCCTCATGCCTACATTGTGGCGCGTCGAACTGTATTGTTCTCCGGGGTTGCCCAGGCCGATAACGCATTTTAGTCCACGCGGTTCTTCCGAGCCGCGGAATATATTCCGTATCCAGAGAAATGCATGTGTTAAAAAATTTTTCAAAGAACAACAGACTCGACGGAAATAAACATCAAATTACTTTTTATCCCATTTTTTCGGTGCGGCTGCGGCCGGTGCAGCAGGAGTTCCCGCGGGAGCGCCTTTCGCGGCCGGTGCCGCTTTGCCTGCAGCCGGTGCCGCTTTGCCTGCAGCCGGTGGTGCCTTTCCTCCGGCAGGTGCTGCCTTAGCCGGTTCAGCACCTTCTTCACCTTCTTCAGGTTTCTTACCCTTGGCGATCACTTCCGGTTCGACAAGTGCCGTTGCGGCCGCATCAGCGGGAGTTTCCTCTTTTAGGACCGTTGGAGGAACGACGGCGACAATCGTGCTCGATTCGCTTTCGAGAATCTGCACGTTGGCGACTTTGATATCGCGAATGTGGATCGATTGATTGATCCCCAGTTCCGCAATATTTATTTCAACATGATCCGGGATAAATTTTGGTAGACAGGATACTTTGAGTCGGTGCATCACATGCTGCACGGTACCGCCGTCCTTCACGCCTTTTGGCGTACCGCTGAGCATCACAGGCACCTCGATGGTTAATTCTTCATCTGCTTTGACGCCTTGCAGATCGAAGTGGATTGGAAGATCTGATACGGGGTCGAACTGAACATTGCGCAGTACACAAGTTTTTGATTCACCATTATCGAGCTTCAGATTCACAATGTGGGTTTCTGAAGTGTAGATGAGCGGTTTTAATCCGAGAGGAGTGGCCGCGACGTGGATGTTGCTTTCGCCGCGCGAATAGTACTCGCCCGGAATTCTTCCCGACCTGCGCATCGCTTTAGTGTGTTTTCCGGTTTGCGTCCGTACTTCTGCTTGAAGAACTACTTCTGACATGACTTACTCCTTATTAGATCTATTCGTCTTGTGTTTTGTCTTTATCGACATCAAATAGTGAACTGATAGACTTGTTATCAAACGATCGATGTATTGCTTCTGCGAAAATTTTTGCGACAGACATTACTTCAATTTTGGGCGAAGTATGTTTCAGTTGCATCGAATCGGTCACGAGCAAGTTCGAAATGTCGGAATTGTTGATGCGCTCAAGCGCTTTTCCCGAGAGTATCGGATGTGTACACGCTCCATATACATCTTTTGCGCCAGCTTCTTTCAGCGTTGTTACTGCGCTGGTAAACGTTCCCGCCGTGTCGATCAAATCATCGACAATGAGGACATTTCTTCCCTTCACTTCTCCAACGATATTCATTACTTCCACCTCATTGGGCGCAGGGCGACGCTTATCGATCAACACTAAGTCCGCCTCTAAGCGCTTCGCATACGCGCGGGCCATTTTTATCCCGCCGACGTCTGGGGAAACGACCGTCAGATTCGGAATCTTTTTCTTCCGGAAATGATCGACAAATACAACGGAAGAGTATAAATGGTCGAACGGTATATCAAAAAAACCCTGGATTTGAGGCGCATGCAAATCCATTGTGATTATTCTATCGGCGCCTGCTTTTGTCAAAAGATTGGCGACAAGCTTTGCTGTGATCGCGACTCGGGGCTGATCTTTGCGATCCTGCCGCGCATAACCAAAGTAGGGAATAACTGCCGTAACCTTCCGCGCTGACGCCCGTTTCGCAGCGTCGATAGTAATCAACAGCTCCATCAAATTATCAGCCGGCGGATTCGTGGGTTGAATTATGAATACGTCTGCACCGCGGATATTGTCAATGAACTTCACCCAAATTTCGCCGTCGCTGAAATTTCGAATATCCAATCCCCCCAGTCGCTCGCCAAGATTATGCGAAATTCTTTCGGCTAATTCCGGGTTTGCCCTGCCGGAAAAAATTTTCAATCGATACATAAATGGTTCGGTTGTTTAAGCGAACTGGAGTACCGGTTCAGCGCCTCGATAAGCTGACCGTGCAAAAGCACTTAGCGTTGTGTGCGCTGATTCGAGAGGAACAACTCGACTTAAAACTAACAAATATAGCATAAACCGCGCAAATAGTCAATAATTATTGGCAGAAATATTCCCTCAGTCGAGGGTATTGATGGCCTCGACCCGCGGCGGCACATTCTTCAGAGGAGGACGTCCGACCACGGAGTTTTCGCAACATTGTTAGCCAATCGACGCCATGACTTTCTCTTTTGATCCCTCGAGAATTTCGGAGATAGAAGCGGTCATGGCATCATCATTCAATTAAACCCACCGCCGAGCGCCGACCTTTCTTGACATTCACTCCGTGGTTGGCTATTTTCTTTCTGGATTTTATGAGCAAAATAGTCGAGCGTACATTTCAACTAACGACGCCTTCAGGAGTAGAACTGAATGGCGATATCAGATGGAAGAGGAATGGGCCCGAGGAGTTGGATCCAACGCGCCCGGTTATCATCGTGTGCCATGGCTTTAAGGCGTTCAAAGATTGGGGGCCGTTTCCCGCAATAGGTCGGTTCTTTGCCGAGGCTGGTTTCGTTTCGATTGTCTTCAATTTTTCTCACAATGGTATCGGGAAAGATTTTCGAAAGTTTTCGGAACAGAAGAAATTTTCCATCAACTCCTTCAAAATCGAATTGGGGGACGTCGAGACTATTCTCACGGCTATTGCATCGGATGAATTGAATTGCCCAGTCATCAATCAATGATTGGTATTGTGGGGCACTCGAGAGGCGGCGGGATTGCAATTATCAAGGCTCGTGAGGATGGACGAATAAAAGCAGTTGCAGGATGGTCGACAGTTGCGTATTTTAATCGCTACACAGATGGGCAGCGCAAGCGGTGGCGCGAAAAAGGTTTTGTCGACCTCCCGTCCGTCAACCCTTTAAGCATTTTTCGATTGAGTACCGCGCTCCTCGATGATTTGGAGCAAAATAAAGAGAGGTTGAACATCTCCCGGGCTGTCGAGCAGTTGCATAAACCACTGCTGCTCATTCACGGAACTGCTGATCTGCCGGTTCCTATTGCAGAAGTGAAAAAGTTGTATGATATTTCTGACAAGACGATGACAGAATTCCTCTCGTTAGAGGGTGCCGGTCATATGTACGGAGCCCGCCATCCGTACAAAAAGGAAAGCCCGACAATGACCCACGTCCTTGAATTGACATCCTTATGGTTTCATAAACATTTGTGAGTTCACTCTGGCCGGTGTCGTACGAGAATCGCCACGAAGACACAAAGACACGAAGGTGTACTAAGGATTCTCCACTCATGCTTTAGCAGGGTGTTGAAAAACCCTCATTGAATGTCGGCCATAGGCTGATGAGCCTACGGCTCAAAAGATGAACCGCAAAGACGCCAAGAACGCGAAGAAAAATTATTGAAATGAGAAAGAAACAGAAGCTCTGTTTTCATCTTGGCGTCCTTCGCGCCATTGCGGTTTTCTTTTTCAACATCCTGTTAAAACTTCGTGTCTTGGTGACTTCGTGGCTTTCACTTGTTAATCTCAGTTCAGTAAATTAAAGGAGAAATAATGGAGACTACAACCAAACCCTTTCTGCTTTCGATCGGGACTTCGCTAGAGGGGGCCAAGTCAAGTGCGCTTGCACAAAGTGCGTGGATCGTATTCTTTGCTGCATTGACTGCCTTGGGTGCGCAGGTTCAGATACCACACCAGCCGGTTCCGTTTACGTTGCAGACGTTCTTCGTCCTGCTCTCGTCGGCGTTTTTGGGAAGCCGTAATGGTTCCGCGAGCCAGCTTCTCTATCTAGGAGTTGGATTGATCGGCGCGCCGATATTTACTGCCGGCGGGTTCGGCGCGGCGAGATTGTTCGGTCCGACGGGGGGATACTTACTAAGTTTTCCCATCGCGGCGCTTTTGATCGGGTATCTCGTTCAGCTGCGCGATGGTTTTGTGTGGACATTGATAGCGATGTTCCTCGGGCTAGTCGTCGTTTTCACAATGGGAACATCTTTTCTGAATCTCTTCTACCTTCATGATTTCAAGCAAGCATTTGTGGGAGGTTTCCTGATTTTTTCCTGGTGGGACGTTGTGAAGCTATTTGCGGCTGCCGGCATCTATAATGAGTTCGGAAAAAGATACAGAAGGCTTCCAGCCTAAGAGGTATCATCTGAGGAATGGAAACCCTTCACATTTTGAGGAACGAAGGGGATGGATCATTCTTGTGGTATCATCTCACAAAGAAAGTCAAGTGTATTCCCCCAAAAATCACCAATACGCCGCATGCCTTTTTAATCTACGCTAGTTCCTTACTGTGTTCTGTGCAATTGAGATAGCGTTGCACTTTCTGCGTCAGCGTTCACGCTCCGACAATCACCACACAGTGGCCAACACCGTACGATAAAAGAAGAAGCGATGCCGCACTGAAATTAGTCTGCGCTGATTGAAACACAATGCCCAGCACCAGAGCCGTATAAGCATATGTGCACGAACCAAGAGCAATGCCGAACAGCAAGCCAAGCATCATAGCCGAAGGTTCCGCTGTGTCTACTTCGGGATTGTGTGCCATCTATTTCCTCTGGTATAATGACCTCCTTAACAGGACTACTTCTGTACGAACTCTAACCATTATTCTGCGTCTACCATTGTTGTATCTCTTCGACTCAATGTGGTAGCAGATAGATTATTCCGTTCAAAAGAAAACCCTGACCCACACTTCGAGCCTCTGCTGAAACATTTTCTGGCCGAACTCGCTGCGTTCTGCCCCGGCAAGGATTGTGGGCCAGAAGATGAGTTCAAAATTGGCAACCGGCTTGTAGCTCATGGAGATCGAGAGCAAAAAGCTGTTGTCATTAAGATTGTAAATGGAGTACAAAGACGGTGTGAAATAAAGCCAATCAAGTGGCTCGGGCATTGTGAGCTTTACGTACAGATAATCTTCCATAAGCGTGCTGCTGCGAAAGTACTGCTGGTTTAACCCCAGCGCCTGTTGTGAGGTGACACCGTTTTCGCTGTTCGCTGCGTTTGCTAAGAAATTAGCGTAGTTCTCAAACTCACCCCCATTCATGCCAAGAGCGTTGTGGTAGTATTCTACGATGACCGTTGTGTTCGATTCGTGCAGGTACCGCAGACCAAGCAAGTACGAAATGCGATTCTCTTGCACTGCGTGCAGATTGCCGTTGACAACCGTATACCGTTGCGCTTTCTGATTGTAGCTCAGTTCTGCGTGAGTCTCAAAATTTTCCTTGAGATTACGGGAATAATCAAAACCAAGGTGCACGAGACCGTTCTTCCTGAAGTAACCCATAAGATCAATGTCGGTATCCCACAGCAGACCGTACGCTTTGAGCGCGACTCCGATGTCCTCAGCCTCAGCATATCGGCCGACGAGCTGTGGAGTCGGTGGAATCACCACCAAAACAAATGAGAAGGTTTGCAGTGCCAGAGATGGGAAGCTCTTGATGTACTCAATATTCGCCGACAGCAGACCGGCTTGTGCCAGTTCGGGATTCTCGGGGTCTTTGACAGGGTTCACGTAGCCAACCGGGTTGAATGCGTAACCTTTTCCCCAACTGTACAGACGCTTGCCAGCTTGCAATGTGTAATTGAACGAGGGATTGATACCGCCGTACGCTTCAAAGAGATCAAAGCTGGCGTTGTCATCACTATAGTAGCTGCCGTGCGTTTTGAGGTGAAATCCGAGGTCCTTGGTCTGATAGTCGGCATTGATATATGGCTCCATGCGGTATTGGGAGAGATACGCGGACACTTTGCCGGAGTTAAGAAATTGTAGTCGGTACATCGACGAACCCTGTGCCATGTGAAAAAGTAAATACTTCGCATCGAGATTGCCGCTCCATTCCAATTTCTTTTCCTCCGGGGGTAGACTGTCTGCAGATACCTCTTGAGCCTGCGCAATTGCAACTGCAAGTAATAACCAAGTCAGGATCAATCTCATCGTAAGTCTCCCAACCGTGCAAGATAATTGAGCGTGAAGACTTCGTCGGGGAATCGGCGCGCTTTGATACGTTGATAAATTATCAAGGAGCGATAGCCTTTGTACAACGGGCTTGTTGTTTCAATCGTCGCAGGACGCACCAAGCCATTTCCGAAATTCTTGTCGTCCTTGAACAGCAGCGTTTTGATCAGCATACCACTAGAAGCATACGCTTCGATTCTGCGCAGGGTCGTACCGTCCTTGGTGAGCCACATTTTCAGCTTATCGTAGGCGACGGTTTTGTTCTTCGCCTTAAGGTCTAGTATGTGCTCGTTCTGGGTCTCTCCGGCAAAAGAGGCATCGTACTCCACGTGATACTCCAGCTGCATGAGGTCGGCATTATTGAACACGCCGCCGACAATCGATTGCAGGCTGGTGATACGAATCGGCTTATTGACGTTCGGAATGTACAACCACATATTCTCGCCCAGCCGCAGCGTCGCGCGTCCTTTCTCGCTGGCCGGAGCAAGATACAACATTGCGATTTTGTCTTTGCCTTTCTTGGCTGTAAAGAAAGTGAACTCCTTCTTGCTGCCGTCAGGGTCTTCGTTGATAAGCCGACGAACGGCTTCGTACGATTCGGGCATCAGACTTTCATCCATTTTTTTGAGCAAAGCATTGGCATCCTGTGCTAGGGCCATATGCAGATGAAGAGAAAACAAGAGTAAGACAAAGAAAGTACGCTTCATATTCGGATTCCTTTTTGGTTACATAAATATTATACGTGTCCTAAGGCGTCAACAGGCTCCATCTTTGACGCTTTGTACGCCGGCTGCAAACTAGCAAAGATTGACACCAGCATGACGATGGTGGTAATCAAGATGACTTCTCGCGCTGGAATACTCGGCGCAAGCGAAACCTGCATCATCCCAAAAGTAAAATCGATGGGAGCGAGATTCATCAGCCACAACAAGCCAAGGCCGATAACGACGCCGACAGTAGTACTCAGAAGGCCCATTGCGAATCCTTCCATTAAAAACAACATTAGAATGCGACGAGGACGCGTTCCGATGGCGGCAATGGTGCCGATCTCACTGATACGTTCGTAAACCGACATCGTCATGATATTCAGGATGCTCACCAAGACAATCGAGATCAAGATGACTTTCACGACCAGAATCAGCAAATCAACGATGCGGGCGATGCTGGCAAACGGCGAAAGCTGTTCCCATGAGTGCACTTCAATGTTCGATTCGGGAGCAACCATCTCTTTTTTCAATTCATTGAATGCGGTGTTGAGTTGATCGAAGTTTTTCAGATGTACCGCGATTTCGACTATTTCTGGCTCGTTCATCCGCAAAAGCGTTTTTGCATCGTCAATGTGAATGTAGCCATCTTTTCCCGCCGGTCCCAGCACACTCTCGATGAACGCACTGATGTGCAAAGTGAGCCCGTTGACAGAGCCATCTTTGTTCGTTGCTATCAGAACAATCTCGTCGCCGACTTTCAGTCCAAGTCCCTTCATTAAATTGTCTGGCGCCAGGATTTCGCCGGGTCTGATAAACTGATGCGGATTGGGGAGGTCCTTCTTGATGCGATTCACCAAGCCGGGGCAGGTTTTGTTTTCCATTTCCGGATATACTGCGCTCAATCGAATGTTTGAGGTCTGTGCATAATTGCTGATCATCGCGCCAAACTTGATGCGCGGGCTATACGCCGCAACATATGGGCTTTGATGTAGCGACTGTTCTACCTTGGCGAGCGTATTGCCGGGCAAGGTGAGATTCAGCGGCAAGTTGTCAATCGATTCGACGTAACCTTTTGAGTGAATCTGCAAATCGCCGAGCGCAGTGTTGGTGAGAATACCGACCATTTGGGTTTTGAAGGAGATCGCCAGCCCACCGAACACAATGACGAGGATGACGCCGAAGGCAATGAGCGAGGAGGTGAGGAGTGTCCGACGTTTATAGCGGAAGAGGTTTCGGACGGCAATTTTGACTAGGTGTCGCATGATGATACCTCAATTTCGATTTTTGGTTTCTTGATTTACCAGTACACCATCCTCGAGCGTGTAGAGGATTTCTGCTTCGCCGACAATTTTAGCATCATGTGTCGAAAAGATGAACGTCGTGCCAAATTCCTTTTGCATCTCGTGCATGATGCCAATAACCTTGAACGCCGTAGCGTGATCAAGGTTTGCGGTCGGCTCATCGGCGAGCACTACTTGCGGATTCGTTACCAAGGCGCGGGCGACCGCCACGCGTTGTTTTTGTCCGCCGGAAATTCGATTGGGGTATTTGTCTTTTTGGTCGACCATGCCGACTTTCTCAAGCAATGTTAATATCCGGCGTCGGCGTTCTTCGGCCGGAACATGTTTGACCAAGAGGAGCGGATATTCGACATTTTCATACACGGTCAGCACCGGGATGAGGTTGAAATTCTGAAATACAAATCCAAGAGTATTGGCGCGAAACGTTGCGGCTTCAGCACGACCAAGCGAGCTGATATTGACGCCGTTGATCAGAAGATTGCCTTCGGTCGGTTTATCCAACACGCCCATCAAATTGAGCAGGGTGGTCTTGCCGCTGCCTGATGGACCAATGAATGATACAAAAGCCTGTTTGCCGATCTCCAGAGTAATCCCCCTCAGTGCCGTAACCGGCACTTCACCTGTGTGATACACTTTCGTGACGTGCTCCAATCTAATCAGGGTCATGGAAGAAAGCTCTCCTCAGTTCGTTGATGATTGAATTAGTTTCTTAATATTATCAACAGTCGGCACATAGCCCTGCACAACAACCTTTCCATCAATTACGAGACCGGGTGTGCGCATCACACCGTAAGAAGCGATGTCGCTATATTCTACAACTTTGTCAATCGTTGCCGAAATGTTTAGTGCTCTTAGCGCCTCAATCGTGCGATGTTCAAGTGTTTTGCAATTCACGCACCCTGGCCCCAATACTTTGATATTCATTGTAATATTCCTTTCTATTGAATTAATACACGAAATTAAAAATATATCCGACAATGATGATTCCTAGTGCGACAATTCCTGCGAATGCGGCAATCAATTGTATTTTCAAAACTTTTTTAAGAATGATCATTTCGGGAAGAGAGAGACCAATCACCGACATCATAAATGCGAGTGCTGTTCCGAGCGATGCACCTTTGCCGAGCAGTGCTTGAACAATCGGAATGATGCCCGCCGCATTAGAATACATCGGCACGCCGATCAGTACAGAAAGGGGAACAGACCACCACACATCTTTTCCCATAATGCCCGCCATAAAATTTTCGGGAACGTAGCCATGAACCCCTGCGCCAACGGCAATACCAAGCATAATGTAAATCCACACTTTTCCGACAACATCTTTTATCGCATCAATACCACGATCAATTCTAGTATTGAATGACGATTCTTCCTCTTCCACTGCTATATGGTCTGCCTTGATTTTGTAGACCCAATCCTCTACATATCGCTCCATTTTCAATTTACCGATCACCCAGCCCGCAGAAATTGCAATTACCAATCCGGTGGAAACATAGAGCAGTGCCGTTTGCCACCCGAATAGTCCGAACAATAACACAACGGCAACTTCGTTGATCATCGGCGCGGCGATAAGAAATGAAAATGTGACGCCGAGAGGAATTCCAGCTTCAACGAATCCGAGAAATAGTGGAATTGCGGAACAGGAACAAAACGGCGTAACAATGCCCAGCAGACTTGCCATAATGTTGCCGACGAAGAGCGGTTTTCCTTCCAGTGCACTTCGCGTCTTTTCTGGAGAAAAATATGTGCGGATAATACCCACAGCAAATACAATCAGTGTGAGAAGCAGAAGAACTTTCGGCACTTCAAAAATGAAGAAGTAAATTGCATTGGTCAGATGTTCATTCTGGGGAAGAGAAAGCAGAGAATACACAATTGCATGAGTAAGAGGTTCTAGTGATACGTACAGCAGAATCCATAGTGGCAGGGTAAGTATCGCAACAGATAGTTTATTTTTTTGAATGAGCTCTTTCACAAAGTGTTTTCAAATGCCAGGGTATATGAATTACGATGATATGAGCCAAGACGCATATCACCATTCAAAAACATTTATGCTTCTTCTGACTCTTCAACCGGTGCGCGGCGCAAGGCAATGCTTTCTGCAAGTTTCAGAAGATCACAAATTCTCTTGTCAGCAATTTTAAAGTTTACACGCAACCCGTCTTTCCACGAAATAAGAATGCCGGCCTGTGTCAATATTTTCAAATGCCGGGAAAGATTTGATTGCTCAAGTCCAAGTGCGGGGGCAAGTTCGCAGTTACATTTGTTCTCTTTCTGTAACTGTTCCAGGATCCGGATTCGATTCGGATGAGCAATTGCAAGCAGGATCTCTGCTTTTTGTTCTATTGTTGATCGTTTCATATAGAGATACTTTCTATCTATTACTATATGATCATATACTCATATAGTGTGCCACACTAGAATCTGTAAATTCGATGAATATGAACGCTTGTATCGTTCTCGGTTATCAAAATTGCAAAGAGAGAAAGGGAAGAATTTTCAAAATTGCGAAGGATTGTAGCAGCACTTCAGGAGGAGACTTGACACTTGAATGAATAATCAGAACATCAATAATATTTCCTTTTTATCCACAACGATACATTCACAAGCATGATCAGAACCGGTACTTCCACCAGAGGACCGATTACCGTAGCAAAAGCAGTCTGAGAATTTATTCCAAACACCGCAACTGCAACTGCTATGGCAAGTTCGAAGTCGTTACTTCCGGCAGTAAATGCTGCAGTTGCAGATCTTTCATAACCGGCTCCCATCTTTTTTGCGAGGTAAAAAGTGGCGAAAAACATTCCACCAAAATATAAAATATATGGAATTGCGACCCTTACAACGTCAAGCGGGAGTTCTACGATCTTTTCACCTTTCAGCGAGAACATTACAAAAATCGTAAAGAGCAATGCAATGGGGGTAAGAATAGAAATCTTGGGAACAAATTTGTTATGATACCATTCTTTATTTTTGATTCGAATGAGACTTGCACGCGTTATCATTCCGCCAAAGAATGGTATTCCGAGATAGATTAAAACTGTAACAGCTATTTCCCACACTGATATATCTACCAATGCGCCGCTGAAACCGAACAGTGGGGGCAGTACTGTTATAAATATATATGCGTAGACTGAGTATAAGAACACTTGAAATATAGCGTTGAATGCAACCAGTCCAGCCGCCAACTCTGAATCGCCTTTCGCCAGATCATTCCACACTAATACCATTGCAATACATCGTGCAAGCCCTACCAAAATAACGCCAATCATCAATTCGGGTTTGTCCGGTAGTAAGACGATTGCCAGAATAAACATCACCAGGGGTCCAACAATCCAGTTCTGAACGAGCGACAACGACAATAATCGTACATTCTTGAAAACAACAGGCAGTTCTTCGTATTTCACCTTCGCCAGCGGTGGATACATCATCAAGATCAAACCGACTGCGATAGGAATGTTTGTTGTTCCGGACTTGAACCTGTCCCAAAATCCGGCTATGGTGGGAAACAAGTAGCCGAGGAACACTCCGGCTGCCATCGTCAGAAAAATCCAGACAGTCAGGTATCGATCAACAAGTGAGAGCTGCTTTCGAATGTTATCCATGGTTTCTTATCGTGTCCAATTTTACGAGTTTAGTGTTCACAAATTACTTTCTTGCTGTGCGTTTAGTGATCAAGATTCAATCAGATCAGTCTATTTGGATTCATTTTTCAGGAATTCGAGAATCTTAGCTTTGATGGCGTCTCGGACTGCTCTAGTTTTCAGCAATTTATATTCGTAACTGCCTGTAAATGCCGAAGGATCATCGAAACTCCAATGAAGTCGTTGAGAAACGCCAGGGAAAATCGGACAGCGTTCACCGCTGCTTTCGTCGCAGACAGTAATCACGTAGTGAAACGACCTGCCTTGCTTTAAGAACTGAAACGCATCTTTGGTTTGATTCTTGGAGATGTCAATACCGATCTCTCTCATCGCATCGACGACGATAGGATTGAGAATTCCCAGCTCTATTCCAGCACTCTCCACTTCGAAGAATTCGCCGCCGCTTTGTTTGAGAAACGCTTCGGCCATTTGGCTTCTTGCACTATTATGCACGCACACAAACAGGACTTTCTTTTTCTCCATCATGTATCCCTTCTATTTAGTACCGACTACGGTTATCGAATATAAGCCCGCGTTGTCAAGTTGGTAATCATATTTCTTCTCGGAGACAACTTCGACGCGAGAGAATCCAGCCTTCCGAATAATAGCGAGATACTCTTCCTTGTCGATGGCTCCACTGATGCATCCTGCCCAGAGCGAGGCATCTCTCCGATTTTCTTCGGAGATCACTCCATCAACCACAATGTCTGAGATCGTGAATTTGCCTCCTGACTTCAACACTCTGTATATTTCCCTGAAAGCATTTTCTTTGCTTGGGACAAGATTGATGACGCAGTTGCTGATGACGCGGTCTACGGAGTTGCTGTCGACCGGCATCGATTCGATTTCGCCTAAACGGAATTCGACGTTCGTCGCGTTGATCTTCTTGGCATTGAGTCTCGCCTTCTGAATCATTGCATCTGTCATATCAAGGCCTATCACTTTTCCCCTATTCCCAACGTGCTTGGACGCTACGAACACGTCAATGCCGGCGCCGGAGCCGAGATCGAGAACGGTGTAGCCCTCTTTCAAATCGGCAAAGGCAGTTGGAACGCCGCATCCAAGTCCGAGGTCGGCGCCTTCAGGAACATTTGCGAGGTCATCCGGTTTGTAATCTAGTGCCATTTGTATGAGTGATTCCGAACCCGTACCGCAACAGGAACTCCGTTCGGGACCGCAGCACGGATTCTTTTTCGCTATCACTGAGATTTCCCCCTTTGCGATCTGGGCATATTTCTCTTTGACATTGTCTTTGATTTCCGAATCTGTTTTCATTGCATTATTCCTTTCATCAACTAAGATTGATACGTGTGGGTAAATTTTTTTAACAGCAGATCTGCATTCGATCCTTCACTTTTTCCAGTGTCGCCCGGTCTTTTTCGATAATTGAGTCGTCGCTGAGCCAGCTCGAGAGGGAACCAAGAAGGTTCTTTCGCATCGAATCCAGAGATTTCGTGTCGATGCTGTAGTAGTTCCACTTGCCGCGCTTTTCATCCTTGATGAATCCGGCGTCGCGCAGCGCGATTAAATGATGCGAGAGTTTTGATTGCGCCATATCGAATGTCGCCATCAACTCGCAAACGCACGCTTCATCCTTCATTAATAAAAGAAGAAGCCTGATTCTTATTTCTTCCGATAATGCCTTTAAAGCAGTTGTCACTTCATTCATAAGACGTCCAGGTATATACTCCCATCAACATATATTGATACGTCAACATACAAAAAAAAGTTACGAGCGTCAAGAGCTATTTTTGCTGAAGTCGAGGTTCTCGCTCCAGCGCCGGAACAACTCGGCGGTTGCGCGTGCGTCGCCGAGACAGTAGTCTGCGATATCGCGAAACCGTTTGGACTCCATTAATTTCCCCATATCGAGACCAGAAATGCCGTGCGCTTTAGGACTGTCGATGCCGAAGGATTTACAGTAGAAATCTAGATTAAATCTCCGCGTTGCGTTGTAGAAGGTCAATTGCTCCAGCAGATCGCAATGTTGGTTAGCATCATACCGGTATGGCATCAGGTTGCGCGTTGCGTGTACATTCAACAGGGCCGATCGAACCATCAGGAATGGGCAATCGAACCCGCGGCCGTTGAATGTGACGAACTGATGATACGAAGGAATAAGCTTCCAGAATTCTTCAAGGATTTCCTTTTCCGTCCCTGATTTGAATTGAATAAGACCATCGCTGGAGGCATATTCCTCCGCCTTGTCGGACTGAAATATCACTTTCCCCATGTTCGAATCGGGATTCAGTAGCGCGATAGCCACGACCTGTGCAGTCAACGCATGCAAATTCAGATTTCGTTTGGTCTCTTCGATTTTTTCATCTGTGTCCGCAAATTTGAAGAGATACTCCCGACTCGATTCATCGAAGGAGTCGAGCGGAAGGGCGAGTGTTTCGATGTCAAAGACGACGCGCGCCATTAGTGTGTTATCCTGTAGTGTTTCAGTCCCCAGTTGGTTTCGCGTGCCGTAACTTTCATCACCGTGTAGATGGGAATCGCGAGCACCATTCCGACGATCCCCAGCAGTTGGCTGCTGATAAGGATAGTGAACACGATAGTCAGCGGATGCATATCGAGAATTTTTCCGTACACGTTCGGTTGGATGAACATCTGGTCAATCTGCTGCACCACAAACATTATCAACACAATGGGGGCGAGCATCCGAAAATCGCCGTACTGGATGAGCGACGCGACGATCACCGGCACGGCGGCAATCAAGGGACCCGCCATCGGAATAATGTTCGATAAGCCGGCAACGAGACCGAGCACGATTGCGTACCGGAATCCCAAAAAAGTGTACGCGGAGATGTACAACAAGGAAACTGAGAATAGCTCTATGCACACGCCGCGAATGTATCTGCTGAGCTGTCGTTCAAGCTTGTACACCACGTTCAACGCCATTTCGAAATACTTGTTCGGGACATTTTCAATGATCACTTTTTGCATTCTATGGTAGTCATTCAAGAGGAAAAAAGTAATGAATGGAACGATAACGAACGAAGCGACTATTCCTAGCAGGCTCGAGGCGGCTCCTTCGGCCTCCGATACGAGTGCCGGCAGCGTTGTTTCGATTTTAGCCGCAAGGTCACCTGCCTTGAAAAAAGGGATAACCTGGGCGACCGATGCACCAAGTTGATTCATGATGACGGAAAGACGATCTCCGGAGAGAAATGCCGCTATATTCGTCAACTGATTAACGATTACCGGGTACACTGTCGTAAGTCCATAGGAAGCGAGAACGCCGACGATGGCGTAAAGCCCGAGAATCCCCGCCACGCGCGGCACTCCTTTGTTTTCGAGATAATCGACGAGAGGCTTCAGAATCATCGTAAGAGCGATAGACATGACAAGGAGAATAAATACTTCACCAAATAACGCAAGAGCAAAAACAGGCGCGATGATCGAAAAAGTAACGATGAATACTTTCCAATGGCGGCTGGTGAAGAGACTGTCCATGTTTATTTTCCATCGGGTTTAATACCCCGACACTTGTGTCGTTATTCCGGCGAAAGCTGAAATCTAGAAAATGGATGCCAGCATGACAATTACCCCGCAGTTTGTCCGAAGGACTCCTTTGGAGCTGCGGGGATGCTTTACTCTGTTATCCTGTAACTTTTGAGTCCCCAATTTGTTTCGCGGGCCGTGACGTTGATAATAGTATAGATCGGGATTGCAAGCACCATTCCCAAAACCCCGAGCAGCGAGCTCCCGAGCAAGATAACGATGATGATCGTCAGCGGATGCATGTTGAGGATCTTGCCGTAAACGTTTGGCTGGATTAAGATCTCATCCAACTGCTGCACTGCTACCGTAGAGATCACGATCGGAATGAGCATCCGGAAATCTCCGAACTGAACGATCGAGACGATTAACACCGGCACTGCCCCGATGAACGGTCCTGCCATCGGAATAATATTCATGACACCTCCTACCAATCCGAGCACCGTTGCATATTGGATCCCGATAATGTAATACGCGATGATGTAAAGGATAGCGACAGCAAGGGACTCGATGCATACGCCTCGAATGTACTTGCTGAGTTGCCGCTCCAATTTGTACACGACGTTGAGTGCCATCTCAAAGTACTTGTTTGGAACGTTTTCGATGAGGGCCTTCTGTATTTTGTAGTAGTCATTCAAAAGGAAGAAGGTAATGAACGGGACAATAATAATAGAAGCGATAAGGCTCAACGCACTTGTCAGCGATTCTCCAGCGGCTTTTGCGAGTTCAGGCAGCATCGTGTTGAGTTTCTCACTGATCGCATCGGCTTTGATGAACGGTATCTGCTGCGAGATCGACGATGCCATTTGTTTGAGCATTGCGGAAAGGTGCTCGTTGTCCATTGACGAGGTCAGATTGGATACCTGCAGGACGAAGATAGGATAGACGTTTATCAGTCCAAATACGGTCAGGCCGCCGATAATAACATAGAGTCCGAGAATCGCCGCGGGCCGCGGAACAGTTTTGTTCTCAAGATAATCGACGAGAGGCTTGAGAACCATGGTCAACGCGAGAGACATCACAATCAGAAGGAAGACTTCACCGAAGAGGGAGAGGGCAAAGATGGGAGCCGAGATCGCGAACGTGACAAGAAATACTTTCCAATGCCGGCTTTTGAAAAATTTGTTCATCGCTCTTTCTCCCACGGGGAGGGATTCCCCGAGAGGATTTTTTTTGTTGCACTGAGTGCGGTATCGAACGAAAATCCGCGCCGGACTAAATAGTCCAACAATTTCTTTTTCGCATGAACTTCGTCAACCGACTTCGACGACCGTTTCACTCGCACCTGCTGGCGTTCTGCCGCTTTCACGGCCATTGCTAATTCCGACGACGACGTGAAAAATTCCACCATCACCGAATCGATAATCGGTTTCGGGACCCCTTTCTTGAACAGCACCTGCCGGAGCATTTTTTCCCCCATCGGCTTTTTCAAGAGACTGTCGCGGCACACCATCCGCGCAAACGCTTCATCGTCCACCATCCTGAGCGATTCCAACTTGGCGACAATAGTGTCGGCGATATCGCCGGCGTATTCTTTTCGGAACAGGTAATCCCGAATTTCCTTCTTGCTGCGGGGGCGAATGGAAAGAAACCGCATCACTTTTTGCTTCGCCGTCTCCACATTCTCGGCATGGAGAATCTTTTCTGTGTCCGATTGCTCCAATTCTTCCCCTACGTACAAATTAAATTTAAGGAGGACGTCGACGCTGACGCCGAACGCAAATGTTCCATCGATGAAGATCGATTTTCGTGACGGATGCTTTTTTTGTCCCTCTATTTTTGTAATGCGCATTACACCCATCCAAAGGATTCCTGCAGAGAGCAAAAATCACTTCGTCGATTTCTTCGAAGCGGCGGGTTCTGCCTGTTTTGCGGAGGCCGCCGGCTGTTTCTGCGGGGTTTCAGTTTCCGCAGCCAGACCTAATTTTTTGCGGACAGCGAGGAGGATTTCATCTGCAATCTTTGGTGAGGCGGTGAGATACGTTTTTACTGCATCCCGCCCCTGACCGATTCGGTCCTCTTTGTACGAGAACCACGAGCCGCTTTTCACGATGATGTTGTGTTCGACCGCGACATCGATCAGATCGCCGAGGCGCGATATTCCTTCGTTGTATAAAATATCGAACTGCGCTTCGCGGAAGGGGGGCGCCACTTTATTTTTCACAACTTTCACCTTTGTTCGGTTGCCTATGACGTTCGTGCCGTCTTTGAGCGCTTCGATACGCCGCACGTCCAGTCGGACTGAGGCATAGAATTTCAGAGCATTGCCGCCGGTCGTGGTTTCAGGATTCCCGAACATGATGCCGATCTTCATACGCAGTTGGTTCGTGAAGATCACAGAGGTCCTCGACTTGCTAATCGCCGCGGTCAATTTCCGCAACGCCTGCGACATCAATCTGGCATGCACGCCCATCGTGGGATCACCCATTTCTCCTTCGATCTCCGCCCTCGGCGTCAACGCTGCGACGGAATCGATCACGACAACATCCAATGCGCCGCTGCGCACGAGGGTCTCGACAATTTCAAGTGCCTGCTCGCCAAATTCCGGTTGTGAGAGAAGGAGATTGTTTGTGTCAACCCCGAGCCGCTTTGCATACGCGATATCGAGCGCATGCTCTGCGTCGATGAATGCTGCAAGCCCGCCCGTTTTCTGTGCTTCGGCGATGATATGAAGACATAAAGTCGTCTTGCCCGAAGACTCAGGCCCGTAGATTTCGGTTACCCTGCCTCGCGGGATTCCGCCGATGCCGAGAGCGGCGTCGAGTGAAATCGAACCGGTTGAGATGAAATCGACTTTCATGATCGGACCCTCGCCCAGTCTCATGATCGAACCTTTCCCGTGCTGCTTTTCGATCTGGTCGATTGCGACTTTTAACGCCTGGATCTTTGACTCTTTTTCTTCAGCCATAAAGTGCTCCTAATGTTTCAAAGTAATAATACGTTGTTTTGAATACGTCGAGCCCGAGGGGGAGAGGTCACTCTTCATGACGAGTAATTCAGTGCAGGGGAATTTCAATGGTTCAAAGGTAGTATTTTCGATCGTCTTAATCAAGTTAAAATTTCTTACAAATTTCAGTTGACTTTCAAAAAAAAAAAACGAACATTACGGCAGCATTCAAAAGGAGGAACGAATGCAGTACCCACCCGACTATTTTCTACCAGCACAAACATCCATAATATCATATCTATCTTGGGCGTGGGATTATTTTCTAAAATAGCTATGAGCCAGTTAAAATATAGTTTATACTTAAGCGTTGTGTTTAGCTCCATAATTGTAGAGCCGCTCCATGCACAGCTTGTTGACACCCTGTTCAGTGTATCGCGCTTAGACGGTGATATTACGTTTTGGTACTTGGATAGCGGTTATTTCGTCTCGACAAGGTCTTCTGAGATAGTAACAGGCGATGGAAGAGACTGGGATCATCAACCAAATTTTTATCGTGGCTATATTGCGTTCGACTTAAAAACAACAAGTACAGATACAATTCAATATCGTTTAGTCAGTGCAATCGTAGGAATCTATCAAATACGATCTGTGGGCGATGACACGCTTGGGAAATTCCCTGTTTTCAAGGAATCTTACAGCTTTCCTTGCATCTTAGACCATGTAGATTATGGCGATACTCTCAATTGGCTCGATTGGGAAGCGGGAGATATTGGTAACCCTAAGACAATTTGTTCACGTATAGGGTCAATCTCAACAACAGCCACACTTGAATACAAAACAATGGCGGTGACTGATCATGTCTTGGAGGACTTAAGAGCAGGAACAAGGTATACCCAATTTCGTATTCGATTTCCGGTCGACCATGATAATGATTTACTACAAGATCTTTTGATGTTTGCAGCAACTGATGGAAGTCCACCACAACAGCATCTAGCTTCGCCTTTTCTTCGATTGGAATGGGGTAAAGTGCAGTCGGTCGGTAAAACGAACGAACACGGGATATCTTCATTTATACTTCATCAGAATTATCCGAACCCGTTTAACAATGAGACGAAAATTGAATTTGAAGTTCCTAAACCGGGCAAGGTAACATTCTCTATTTACAATACTCTGGGCGAACTGATACGAAAGGAGGTGAATGAATTTCAGAGTCAAGGAATGTATGTACTAAGTTGGAATGGAAAGGATGAACGCGGTAAAGCCGTTGCAAGTAGTGTATACTTTGGTAAGCTTACTTTTGGTGAGGAAAACAGATATGTAAAAATGATATTACTAAAATAGTAAGCATAACTGACAAATGAAAATTCATAGACTAAAATATTGTGGGGTTCCTATGAAAAAGTCCTTTGTTGTACTTCTCGTCATCAATCTTCTGTTTTCTTTTGGTATGTTCGGTCAAGAAGACATTACCTATCAAAGCGGAGTCATTTTAGTGAAGACTGTTCAACCGCTTCAAATTACTAAACAAAACGGAGCGGCGAATACGGATCTGCCCTCGCTCAATGACGTTCTCAAGCAATATAACGTTTCTGAAATTAGACCTATTTTTTCAAAGACAACCGGTACAATGGCAACATTTTACAGAGTGAATTTTCCCAAGACGGCTTCTGTACAAACGGTAAAGAACGCTTTGAAGAATAAAACAGGTATAGAAAAAGTATGGGAAAGCGCCATTGGAAAATATAGCAGCGTCCCAAGCGATCCATTGTATAACTCAAACCAATGGGCTTTACAAAAGATAAAAGCAGACCAAGCATGGTCAATCAAATCAGGTAATCCGTCTATCATTGTTGGTGTTATTGATTCGGGCGTTGATTTAGGAGACCCAATCGTGCCGGATATTGCCGACCCACATCCCGATTTAGTTGGGAACTTATGGAATGTGAATTCGATGTACGGATACGATGTTATTTATCCCTATCTCTACCCAAAAGATGAACGAACAAATGGCGGGCACGGAACACCGGTTGCTGGTATCATTGGTGCGACAACAAATAATGGAATTGGTGTCGCCGGATTAGCAGGTGGAGGCTTTCGAGGTGAAAGTGGTGTGAAACTAATGACGGTAAAAATTAGTTCAGGTCAAGTTGAGCCACTTGAACCTGACGCTGCCGCAGGTATTGAGTGGGCAGTTGACCATGGAGCAAAAGTATTAAATATGAGCTTTGGATTTCCGCAACGTGTAACTGATGATGGCGAGGCAATTACTTACGATCCGCCTATGGCTGCTCTCCAAGCAGCTATTACGTACGCCTATAGTAACGGAGTTACAATGGTGGCGGCAATAGGTAATGAACACCGAGATGAGAGTTATACCCCTGGAATGCCTCGTTGGACCCGAACCTTACCTGCTGCATACACCGCGAATGTTATCTCGGTTGCAGCCTTAAATTCTAATGATGTGAAAGGTGGTTACTCAAACTATGCTAACTGGTGTACTATTAGTGCACCCGGAGGCGAGGCTGGAATTGACATTGGCATTTGGACAACCGCGCCGCGTTATCAAATCTCCTCAGGTTACCAAGGCAAAGCTGCAACTTCCTATGCTGTTCCGTTGGTAACAGGGTTGGCAGCACTCATTTTGTCATACAATCCGGCTGTTTCGCCTGCAACGGTAAAAAATATTATCACGCAAACAGCGGACGATATTTCAGCACAGAACCCAGGTCTGTTAGGTAAACTTGGCGCAGGGAGAATAAATGCGGCAACAGCCTTGCAATATCTTGCACCGCCTGCTTCTCCGGGCAATTTATCATATACAGTTGTGAGTAGTCACCCAAGATTATTGTGGGATGCAAATACGGAATACGATATTGCGCGTTACGATATCTACCGCGATCTTGGTAGCGGGTTTACAAAAATAGGATCAGTCAACAAGCCTCAAACTTATTACGATGATTATGACTTGTACATTGGTTATGATTATTTCTACTCGGCATTTTATTACGTGAAAGCAGTTGACCAATCGAATCTTGAATCTCCCGAGTCGGATTATTTACGTGTGTGGTACGACGGCCTCTATAAAAAACAGTTGGCTGAGATTGAACTACCGAAAGAGTTTTCGATAGGACAAAATTATCCAAATCCTTTCAATCCGACTACAACCATTAAATATGGTATTCCTGACGCAAGCAATGTTACACTCCAAATATATGATATGCTTGGCAGAGAAGCAAAAGAACTTGTGAACAAGGAGCAACAGCCAGGGTACTACACTGTTACATTTGATGCGGCGAATTTTCCAAGCGGTGTTTATTTCTGTAAGTTGCAAGCAGGTCACTATGTCAACATAAAGAAGATGATTTTGCAGAGATAATGAATTGAGATTTCTGTAAATTCAAAACAGGTGTTGGACACCTTTTAACTTAAGAGGAGTCCGACACCTTCTTTTTTATGATCGGAACGGGATTGTAAAGAGTTTTGAATAGGTCGAGCCTGAGGGGGAGAGGTCACTCTTCATGACGAGTAATTCAGTGCAGGGGAATTTCAATGGTTCAAAGGTAGTATTTTCGATTGTCTTAATCAAGTTTCCGGAAATTTTTCCTCTACGAGGTCGTAGACCTTTCACTCTGCCGAGTGTAATATGAGGGTGGAATGCCCGTTCGTCTTTTTTAAATCCGGCCTCCGCACACGTCTCTTCCACTGCCCCGAAACATCTGCTTAGATCTAGGTTATCACTTGGTTGTGAACCGATCCAGACTATTTTTGGAGCATGCACGCTGGGGAAACAACCGACGCTGAGGAGCGTAATTTCAAAAGGGGAAATTGTTTCAGCCGCCGCCTTGAGAAGTGCTTGGAGCTGTCCGAGTTGCTTTTCGGCGACGTCTCCTAAGAACTTTACGGTGATATGAAATTTGTTTTGAGATTCCCAGCGGACAAGGGAGTTATCCCCTTTAAACGTCGACTGAATAGCCGCGATCGTTCTTTGAATTTCAGGCGGGGGGAAAATGCCTATGAATGTGCGAAGGCCTTTCATCTTCCGCTACTTCCGGAGATGGAGTTTCAACAGTTTTCTTCTCAATAATTCGAGTGCTGCCTGCGATGCACGCTCCTTGAATCGAAGCCGGTGCTCTCCGAAATTGAATTTCAGAGCCATCGCTCCGTTCGCATCGGCGTAGCCAATCCAGACGAGGCCGACCGGTTTCTCGGCCGTGCCCCCTGTAGGTCCGGCGATTCCTGTTGTGGAAAGAGCAATGTCGACGCCGGCGTTCGCTCGTGCTCCGACTGCCATCGCTTCGGCAACTTCGCGGCTTACTGCACCACGCGCGCGGATCAATTCCTTCGGAACGGAAAGCAATTCTGTTTTGGAATTGTCGGAATACGTCACGAACGCGCGATTGAAATACGCGGAGCTCCCGGAGACATTCGTGATGCGGTTTGCGATCATTCCTCCGGTGCACGATTCGGCAACTGCAATAGTCAATTTCTGCTCAGTCAACATTGCACCGACTACGTCCTCCAGATCCATTTCATCTATGCTGTAAATGTACTTCTGCGCCTTGGCCTTTATTTTGTCTTCTGCAGATTGTAGTTTCGCGTCAGCGACATCGGCATCCTTTTCCCTCACCGTAATTCGGAGCTTGGTCCCCATAGGATTGGGCAGGAAAGCGAGCGTGATTGATCCGTCCGTTCCGATAATCTCTTCAATACTTCCAATTTCATCGGCCAGCGCCGATTCTGGGATTCCTGTCGTCTTCAGGGTGCGATGGCGGACGATTGTCCCGAAGTTTTCTCTTCGGAGGTAAGGGATGAGTTCCTCGTCGACGATACTTTTCATTTCGAAGGGGACGCCAGGCATAACGACAAAGTACTTCTTCGTCCCACCAGGCGATTCTACAAACAGCATTCCCGGGGCGGTCCCGACCCTATTTTGCAACACCTTGCATTTCCTCGGGACAAGTGTTTGTTCTTCTGTCGACTTATTCCAGGCAATGTTGCGTTGCGCCATTAGCGCTTTCACATTCATCATCACGCTCTCGTTTTGCACAAGGTCGCATTGGAAAAACTCACAAACCATTTTCTTTGTTATGTCGTCGTGCGTTGGGCCAAGACCGCCGGTAACGCAGACGACGTCGCAACGACTCCACGCAGCCGTAAAGGATTCGAGGATATCGCGACGGTTGTCACCGATCGTCGTCATCCGTTCAACGAGCACACCGACAGCGTTCAATTTCTCTGCGATGTAGGCCTGGTTGGTGTTGATGACCTGGCCGATGAGAAGCTCGTCGCCGATTGTGATGATTTCAGCTTTCATGTTTACTGGCTACCACGGATGCGAATGGGGACGAAGTAACTATACGATTTTTACTGCGAGTTGGAGAACGAGGTTTGTGTAGATGCCGGCCACAACATCGTCCAACATAATACTCCAGCCACCTTGCTTCCGATCGAAGAAGCGCGCAGGCCACGGTTTCACGATGTCCAACAATCGAAAAATGATAAAAGCCACGACGGCCAGGAGTAACGTTTTCGGAAGAAAAAGCAAGCTTACCCACATGCCCAGCACTTCGTCAATCGTCACCGCGGGGGGGTCATGTCCGTAAAAAATTTCCATCTTGCCGGCTGCGAATCCTCCAAGGAGGAAGACGATTGCGCATGCCGGGAGCAGGACGTAATAACTCTCAAACGTCGGAATAAAATAAAGAACAAGTCCCACGAGCGAGCCTACCGTCCCGGAGGCAACGGGTGCATATCCCGAATAGAGAGCGGACGCAAATATCTTTATGAGTGGAGAAACTGTGGGGGAAGATGGCGGATCTAAAACAATCTCTTTAGTTGGATTGTTCTGTTTCGACGGTTCGCGCATCGGTAGTGAACAGTTCTTTAAGTGTCTTCCAATTTTGAACGAGATAAATAATCCCGGATCCGGCCGTGAACACCGTCGCGGTCAACATGAGCCCGAACATAATATTTTTCGGCGCGACAATTTCAATCCAATACCCAAACGAAGAATAGAGAGACGGAGAGCTTCGGACGACGTACGCGACGAGAAAAAGATAGATGACGACAAGCTGAACAAATGTTTTTGTCTTGGCAAACCTGATCGTCTCAACAGGCTTATTTTTATAGACCGAGTACGATCGGAGCAAGGTGATGAAGAAATCCCTAACGACGATCACCCAAACCATCCACGCATCAGCATAGCCTATCACGCTGAATGAAATGAAAGCCGCAGAGGTCAAAACTTTGTCGGCAAGGGGATCAAGAAATTTTCCCCAATGCGTTACGTAGCCCCACTGGCGAGCGACCCATCCGTCGTACCAATCGGTAACTGCTGCAAGGCAATAAACCAGCAGTGCAAGTTCTTTGTTCGAGGGGGAGTCCGAGAACAAGAGGAGCACGAAGACCGGTGTTAATATGATTCGCAGCAGTGTAAGTTGATTCGGGGGAGACATTTGTGGTCACCTTCTCTCCAAGAATCTACGGAATTGTATTTAGAAATGAAAGCGAGGGGAGAGGACGAAGAGATTAAATCATGTTAATGAATGTCTTTCGGGAAACAAAAAAGGTCACCTGAACGATGACCTTTTCTAGGTATTCATTGAGCGGGGATCAGACGGCTTTCTGGATTTTTCCCGCCTTCAAGCAGGAGGCACAAACCTTGACGCGCCTGACTGAGCCGTTCACCACAGCTCGCACTTGTTGCAAGTTAGGGAGCCATCGCCGGGGCGACCGGTTATTCGCGTGGCTTACATTGTTGCCCGCGATCGGCTTTTTACCGCAAATTTCACATGCTTTTGCCATTATGATCTACAATTCCTTTCGTTCTCTAAACTGTTCTGAATAAATATAAAAATATTTCCGGTGTTTTGCAATACTTTTTTGAGAATAGTTTTGCCCCGATGGTGTCCCTCTACGCCGACTGGTTTGGGGGCTCCCGTTGAACTGTGATGCCAGGGCATTCACAATTTTTGTTTAGAATTAGGTATGTGGAAGATGTTCCACACCATCGGCTTGTTATTCACGGCGCTTTTCAATATTTTCGGTGACGGAGAACGCAACTTTCTCTCAATTATCACGAAGAATAGTAGGCATTGATCGAATTCCGATAACAATCCTATTATGAAGTTCAGAAAACTCCTTACGCTGACCGGTTCCGTTCTTCTCTTCGCGGCGGTGTTCATCATCGATGCGACGATGAAGAGTCTCGACAGCGATCTGGGGAATTTTTTCTATGTACGGGGAGCATTGATCATCCTCGCCTTCATCCTCACGTCGTTCTACATCGAAGCGGACAGAAGAGAACGCCAGCCGACGATGATTCAGCGTATCGGCCGCGTTGCCGCATGGGCCGGATTGTTCGTTAGCTTGTCAATTATCGTGAGTCTGTTGCGGTTCAATGAATTCGAGACGCGGGCATTCAGACTCTTTCCCCGCGATTACATCACGATTCTTTTTTCCTCAGTTCTCAGCATAGCCGCAGGGGCATTCGCGGCGATTACGGTCCTCAACATCAAGGACATGCTTCTCTATAAACGGAAAAAGGGGACGCAACGCAATTTTTGGATTTTGCTGATTTTCTTTTTCCTTGCATCTGCCACAACCCTGAACCTTCGCCCGCTCGAACCGTCTGTCTACACGACCGTATTTTTTGTCCTCTCCGTTGCGATGATAATTATTAATTCCTTCCGACTATCGTGGATAGCGTACTTATCGCGGAGGGAGAAAATATATGCAATGCTCTACGCATTGCTTGCGTTTTTCGCATTCATGGCGATCAATATCCTCCTCTCCATCTCCGACAGGCCGTTTTTAGCAAAAGCGCTTCTCTATTTTAGTTACCCGTTGCACACATTTGTGCAATTGACCTCGCTCTTCGGTGCAGTGTATTTTGGAATGTCATTTATCAGCACGTTGTTTCATTTACCGACGGCGGAGGCCTTCGACAGGAAGCAGACAGAACTTAGCTCATTGCATAACCTCAGTCGGCTGATTACGCAAGTATTCGACCTCAACGAGCTGGCGGAAACCGTGACGAAGATGACTTTCGAAGTATGTGAAGCATCGAGTTCGTGGCTGGAGGTGTTCCCTAACGACACAGGCGAGAAATCGGCGGGTCGCGCAGACGGCATCGTGTCCTACAGAAATATTTCACCGGAAGATATCCAGACGATCCTATTTGGAGACACAAATTCTATCCGATCACTCGTCTTTTCGTCGAAGAGGGTTCTTTTGATAGACGATGTGAGCACCGATCGGCGCACGAAGTACATCTCCAAACTTAAGAAGGTCGGATCCTTGTTGGTTGTTCCCCTGGTTTCTCATCAGAATTTAATCGGCATACTCTATGCCACGAAGCAGATGGATTTCGGATTCGACCAGGATGATATCGACGTCCTGTCGGGTTTCGCCGATCAGGTCACGATTGCGATTGAGAACGCGACGCTGATTAAGAAGTCGCTGGAGAAAGAACGTTTGCAGCGTGAGCTGCTTCTAGCCCAAGAAATGCAAAAGCGACTTCTTCCGCAGACTCTTCCGACATTCTCCACATTGGAAATGCGCGCCGTCTCGGCGCCTGCGCTTGAGGTCGGGGGCGACTATTATGACATCGCGCTTCTGGATGAACACCGCGTCGGCATCGTGATCGGCGACGTTTCCGGCAAAGGTGTCGGAGCGGCGTTTTACATGGCAGAGATGAAAGGCATTTTCCAATCACTCAGCAAAATTCACGCGTCGCCCAAACAGTTTCTCGTCAAAGCGAACGAGTCCCTTCTCTCGAGCCTTGACAAGCGATCCTTTATTAGTTTAATTTACGCCGTATTGGATGTGGTGACAGGCGACCTGGTGGTGTCCCGGGCGGGCCATTGCCCGATGTTGTATGCAACTTCTTCTTCGATTAAGTACATTACTCCAACGGGCATGGGACTCGGGCTAAGCGGCGGAAAATTGTTCGAAGACTCACTTGAGGAAAAAAGAATTGTGATGAAGGAAGGCGACATTTGCGTTTTCTACACTGACGGCGTTACAGAGTCGCGCTCGGCTTCGGGAGAAGAGTTTGGCTACGAGAGGCTGATGAAAGTGGTGGAAGAGAAACGTTTGTCTTCCGCCGAGGAAATAAAGGAAGAAATCATCCAGCGCGTTTGGAGTTATACCGACGCGCAAGGATACGACGACGATCTCACCGTGTTTGTGGTGAAGTGGATTGGTGCGCATTGACGGTGGGAAGCAGGGTTTTCAACTACAATTCTGAGGAGAGTTACAATGAATGAATTCAAGATATCATTTAGGGAGAGCGGCAAAATCCATGTGATGGAGCTGAAAGGGTATTTGGACGCGCACACCGCTCCCAACCTTGAAGAAGCATTTCAGAAGCTCGTGAACGCGAAGAAGTTCAATATCCTCGTCAACTGTAAAGACCTCGCGTACATTTCCAGCGCCGGTCTCGGTGTTTTCATGGCATTTATCGAGGATATACGAACGAGCGGCGGCGATATCAAAATGTCGAACATGACTCCTAAGGTTTACAATATTTTTGACCTTCTCGGTTTTCCGATGCTGTACGAAATCTTCAGCGATGAGCATGAGGCGGTGAAGAAGTTCGATGCCAAAAAACAATCGAGCAAGTGAGGGCGCCATGAACCGTATGGGAATAAGGAGATCGGGGCGTTGACGAACCGAAGTAAACAGAAAACAACCACACTGAACCTGCGCATTCCGAGCCAGACTGAAAAACTGAGTCTGGCGCGTGAATTTGTCGCGGACGCCGCGAAAGTGTTCGGCTTCGAAGAGGACGACGTGCACAACATCGCGCTTGCAGTGGACGAAGCATGCACGAACATCATCAAGCATGCGTACAATTATGCCACGGATAAGGAGATTGAAATCGTCGTCTCGATGAACAGCCCTGAATTTGAAATCTTGATCGAAGACAAAGGAAAACATTTCAATCCGCAGGGCGTCGTCATGCCGGAAATGAAGGAGTATCTATCACACTACAAAAAGGGGGGTCTCGGAATGTATCTGATGAAGAAACTGGTGGACAAAGTCGAGTATTCTATCCAGCCCAGAAAAAATGTTGTGCGTCTTATTAAATACCTCCATTAGCTCACGCATATTTCGACGCGCTTCGCCCCCTTGGGGCGACTGATACCGGGGGAGCCGGAGCACATCCGCCAAAGCCGGAGAACGCATCTGCGCCGGTCCGAAGGACCCCCCCGGGGAGGCGTATGAGCTCAACGAGTCGTCTACGGGCCGATAGACCCGTGGGGAGTCGTCGACCTGGGGTTAGAGAAGGCTCGCTGTCGAACGCACCACCGTGAATGCACAAAGGCACGTGTATCGTGAATCGCTCTCGCTCTTCTACGAAAATCAACCACCTTGCAGATGTCACCCCGCTGTTTGAATTCAGTCGTGTTGTAAATTCTTCCCTCGACGTAAAATTCATTCTCGGGACCGTTTTGTTAACACTGATGGGGAAGCTCCTGCTTTCAAAAAGCGTTGTGCTTCTTAAGTCGAGAGACAAGCACTTTCGCATCGAGAATTCCAAAGGGATTCCCGCCGGGCTGGCCTCTGAGGAGATGTTCTTGCCTCGTGTTCCCAAGAAAAGTTTTGCTCTTTCGAACGGACGGACAACACCCACCACGCAGCTTTTTAAAAGCGGCATAGTACAGATGTTTCCGATCGTCTCGCACGATGTTGTCCTCGGTTTTTTTGGGATTGGGAGACGCGCCGGCGACCGCAAACTTTCCGTAACGGAGAAAGCGTTTGTAGAAGCAATCATCAGCATTTCTGCCGCAGCAATTGAAAAAGGAATAGCGTTCCACGAAATAAAAAACGTCAACCGGGCGCTGGATGAAAAAGTCCAGGAGTTGAGGACATTGTTTGAATTGAGCAAAGAATTCAATTCAATTTTCGACAGGGAAAAACTCCTCAAACTTTTCACGTTTACGTTAATGGGACAAGTTGGTGCGAGCCGGTATGCTGTCTGTCTTCGTGACGGGGAGACAGTCTCGTCGCGGGTGGACACGAAGAGTCTCGCGGAGTTTAAAAATGTGATGTTCGAGAACATCTCCTCGCCCATTCTGGTTTCCGACTTTCAACGGAAGAAAATATTGATCTCGCTTCGCGAACGTTGCGCCTCTCAGGGGATTGTCGCACTCATTCCGCTTCAGGTGCAGAACGAGGTGCGTGGAATGCTTTGTCTTGGCGATCGTCTCCGGGGCGGCGTCTACTCGATGGCTGATTTGGAATTCATCTACAGCCTCGGCAATCTCGCCATCATTTCGTTGGAAAACACCCGTCTCTTCTATGAGACGGTGGAAAAGCAGAGGATGGAAAATGAGTTGAACATCGCCCGTGAGATACAAAAAGGACTGCTCCCGCGTTCTCTGCCTGTGATCAAGGGGCTGGACGTGGCCGTGCTAAACATTTCGTCTAAACAAGTAGGCGGAGACTACTACGATGTGATAGCGCTCGAGAATGGAAATTATGCGATTGCCATCGGCGACGTTTCAGGAAAGGGGACGCCGGCATCGCTGTTGATGGCAAACGTCCAGGCAACAATTCGTACTCTTGTTCATTTCAATCTCCCATTGTCTGAGATGACGATGCGGGTCAATCATCTTATTTGTGAAAACACCGGCAACGACAAGTTCATAACTTTTTTCTGGGGAATTCTTGATCCAAGGACGAGGGTCTTTCGCTACGTGAATGCGGGACACAATCACCCCTTTGTCGTGAGATCCACCGGTTCAATTGAGCGCCTCAAAGAAGGCGGGATTATTCTTGGTGTAATGAAGGCAGCAGCGCCGTATCACGAAGGGAGCATTCAACTATCGAGCGGCGATGTTGTGGTGATGTTTACAGACGGGATTAGCGAAGCGATGAACAAGGAAGGAGTTGATTATACCGAGGAACGCGTGGAGCAATTTCTGCGCAACCTTGCCCCTTCGTCAGCTCAAGGGATACTCGAGAACATCCAAAATGAAATTGCGCGCTATACGTCCGGTGCGCCCCAGTCTGACGACATAACGCTTGTGGTGATGAAATGCGTTGTTATCAATGAACGATGAACAATGAGCAATGATCAATGACGCGAGCGCAAGTTTTATTCCTTTAAACCCTTTTCCCAATAATCAAAACCTGTAACTTATAACCTACCACCTCTCACCGCACACCTCCGCCATATCTCCATTCTCCGCTCCATTCCGCTCGTTGCTTCTCCTTGCATTTTTTGTTAACTTCTGTTATTGAGGAAAAGGAACCACGATTTAGATCCCACTAAAAACTGCGCCGCCGGCGAATGAAAACGTCGCAATTCCCTTCTGTACGTATACCTTACCAGCGATTGCTTGGTTACCATGAAGGGTTTTTGAGAGAACTACGGAAGTGCAAGCCCGAGACACGCGGGACGTACGAACGTTCGCTGCGGGAGTTTTTCCGGTGGTATCCGTCGGACAAGAAATTTCAATTTCGCGTCGTCGACGTTGAGCGGTACAAGAATCATCTCACCAAGAAGAGAAAATTATCGCCGGTTTCTGTTTCAACGTACTTGACTGCCTTGCGGCGCTTCTGCGATTATTTGGTCGACATCAATGCACTCAAAGGGAACCCTGCGAAAGAGGTCAAGGGAAATAAAAGGCCGCAAGAGCACTCACGTGAAACAATTACGGCTCAGGATGTGCGTGCGATTTATCAGGCAATAGACAGGGTTGACGAGCGAGGCTTCCGGGATTTTGCGATAATAAAGGCGATGGTTGTCTGCGGGTTGTCTGAGATCGAATTAATCCGGGCCGACATCGGCGATTTGAAGACGATTAGTTCATCAATGGTTTTTTACGTGCAAGGAAAAGGGAAAACGACGAAAGACACGGCCGTCATTTTCCCCAACGATGTGAAAGAAGCTTTCCAGGGCTATCTCGCATTTCGGAATGAGGCCGACGGCGATGAACCATTGATCATGAGCGCTGGAAATCGAACTCGCGGAAAACGCATGACGACGCGCGGAATTCGTGAGCGTGTGAACTTGTACCTCGAAAAAGCCGGAGTGAAGAACGGAAAATCTCGACGCATCACGGCATTCTCCCTGCGTCACACCGCAGCAACGATGATGGCTGATAACGGAGCGACTGTGGAAGAACTGCAATCTCGTTTTCGCATCGGTACTGCGAATACGGCGATGCTGTACATAAAGAAACTTAGCGATGATCAATGACCTCGGACTTTGGACTAAGGACTCAGGACTAAGAACCAAGAACTAAGAACCCCGAACCACGAATCACGAACCAAGAACCAATACTTACCCTCGAAAGAATGAAATACAATTTTTCAGAAATAGAGTCCAAGTGGCAAAAATTTTGGGAAGAGAATCGCACATTCCAAACAGATAATTCGTCCAACAAGCCAAAGGCGTACATTCTTGATATGTATCCGTATCCATCGGGAGCTGGATTGCACGTCGGACATCCGGAAGGTTACACTGCGACGGACATCATTTGCCGTTATCGAAGAATGAAGGGCTACAATGTCTTGCATCCGATGGGGTGGGATGCGTTCGGTTTGCCTGCTGAACGGTACGCAATGCAGACAAACATCCATCCGCGGATCACAACGGAACAAAACATCGCGACATTTCGCCGACAGATCAAAATGCTCGGAATGAGCTATGACTGGTCTCGGGAAATTGACACGACCGATCCCGCGTACTATAAGTGGACACAGTGGATATTTCTCAAAATCTACGATTCGTGGTACGACGAGCGGGTCCGAAAGGGCCGGCATATCCGGGCTCTTGAAGAGGAATTGATGCGTCAAGGGACAAAGGATTTACGCTTTGGAGAACACTTTGCCGCTGGCGACTGGAAGCGGAAAAGCAAGAAAGAGAAGCACGATTTTCTTGCCCGGTTTCGTTTGGCATATATTGCGGAAATTCCTGTGAACTGGTGCGAAGCGCTCGGTACGGTGCTTGCGAACGAAGAAGTTGCAGAGTGGACAGACAAGGGCTACACCGTCGAGCGCAGACCCATGCGACAGTGGATAATGAGGATCACCGCATATGCGGAGAGGCTGCTTGAAGATGCGAAAGAACTCGACTGGCCTCCATCAACGACAGAGCAGCAGAGAAACTGGATTGGCCGCTCTGAAGGGGCGGAAGTTATTTTTCCCGTCAAAGGAATTTCCCAGAACATAAAAGTCTTCACGACCCGCCCTGACACAATTTTTGGCGCGACCTACATGGTGCTCGCGCCGGAACATCCGCTTGTCGAGGCAGTAACGACACCGGCGCAAAAGGCGGCGATCGACGAGTACCGATCTCAAGCAAAACTTAAAAGTGAACTTGAGAGGGGATCAGAAGCGGAGAAAACCGGCGTCTTCACCGGCGGCTATGTGATCAATCCTGCCACGAAAAAAGGAATTCCCGTTTGGATCGCCGATTATGTGTTGATGGGCTACGGCACAGGCGCAATCATGGCGGTGCCGGGACACGATGAACGCGATTTCGCATTTGCAAGAAAATTCCAACTCTCGATTATCGAAGTTGTCTCGGGGGGCGACATATCGAATGCTGCGTATGAAGAAGACGGCGTCGCGGTAAATTCTGCCAATGATGAAGTTTCGTTGAACGACCTTTCGACGGGAGAGGCGAAGACAAAAATCAGTCTCTGGCTCCAGCAAAAAAAACTCGGAACTCCAACCGTCCAATACAAATTGCGCGACTGGTTATTCTCCCGTCAACGGTATTGGGGTGAGCCGATTCCCATCGTTCATCTTGAAGATGGAACAATGAAGCCTCTTCGTGAAGAAGAGCTTCCGTTACTTCTTCCGGAACTCAAAAAATTTCAGCCGAGCGGGACAACGGAGTCGCCACTGGCACTTGCGACCGAATGGGTCGCTGTTATCGACAAAGAAACCGGCATGAAGGGCAGGCGTGAAACAAACACGATGCCGCAATGGGCGGGATCATGCTGGTACTACCTGCGCTTCATTGACCCAAAGAATTCAAAAGAGTTTTGTTCGCCGGAGCTTGAACGGAGATGGATGCCGATCGATTGGTACATTGGCGGTGCAGAGCATGCTGTGCTGCATTTGATGTACGCGCGTTTTTGGCACAAGGTGCTCTACGACCTCGGTCACGTGAGCACGAAAGAACCGTTCATGAAACTGCGTCACCAAGGGATGATTCTTGGCGAAGATTCCCGAAAGATGTCGAAATCGCGCGGCAACGTTATCAATCCTGACGACGTGGTAAAGGAATATGGTGCCGATGCAATGCGGCTATTCGAGATGTTCATGGGGCCGCTCGAGGAAATGAAGCCGTGGAGCACGCGCGGTGTCGAAGGCGTGTACCGGTTTCTGAACCGGGTATGGCGCTTGTATGTAAACGAAGAAGGCATTCTTGACGGCGCTGTGAAGGAGGCCTCAGTTCCATCCGAACTCGAACGACTCTTTCACGCGACGGCCAAAAAAGTTGGCGACGATATAGAAAATCTCCGGTTCAACACCGCGATATCGCAAATGATGATCCTCGTCAATGAGTTGACAAAATCGGAGCTCCGCCCGCGGCAAATTCTCGAGCCCCTCGTGCTTCTCCTCGCCCCCTTTGCGCCACACATCGCCGAAGAATTGTGGCGGATACTCGGTCACACGTCCACCCTCGCGTATGAATCGTGGCCGTCGTTCGATGAGTCAAAGTTGCAGCAGAAGCGCGTGGAAGTGGTGTTCCAGGTGAATGGAAAAATCCGCGCAAAGTGCGATGTTGCGGTCGACGCCGATGAGGCGACGTTGAAGAGCTTGGCTCTCGCCGAAGCCAATGTGAAACTGCACCTCGGCGGCAAGCAGATCGTGAAAGAAATTGTCGTGAAGAATAAGCTTGTGAACTTCGTTGTTCGATAAGCATCCAATGCACAAGATCTCGGTTGTTGTAGTTACTTTTAATGAAGAGCGCAACATTGAACGCTGTCTCAGCAGCGTCCAGTGGGCGGACGAGATTATTGTTGTCGATGCGTTCAGCACCGACAAATCCGCCGAGATATGCCGACGGATGAAGGCAAAGGTACTCCAGCGCACATGGGAGGGCTTCGCCACGCAGAAACAGTTTGCTCTTTCATCCGCTTTGAATGAGTGGGTTCTCTTGCTGGACGCTGATGAAGAGGTGATGCCGGATTTACGGACTGAAATTGCTCGAGTGCTTTCGCAACCGCCGGAATGCGCAGGGTACGAGATTGGACGGAAGAGTTTTTTTCTGGGACAATGGATGAAGCATGGAGGATGGTATCCCGACTTTCAACTTCGATTGGTTCTGAAATCTGTCGCATCCGTTTCCCGAAGGCCGGTGCATGAGGGATTGGAAGTGAAAGGGAGAGTCGGTCGGATTCACGGCGCCCTCCATCATTATTCGTACCATTCTCTCAGCCAGTACATCGCGAAGACAAATGACTACACATCGCTGGATGTGATGAATAAGCTTGGTCTCACAAATCAACGCCGCGTTCGGTGGTACAATCTGATTATCAACCCGACGTCGGTTTTCGTGCGGATGTTCTTTGCGTTGAGAGGATTCAATGATGGCTTTCGCGGCTTCCTATTAGCCGTCTACTCATCTATCTACAAATTACTCTTGTATGCGAAGACATGGGAGTTTCAGACATACGCACTTCGGAGCACGGAGGTTCCGCCAGTGACCGGCGAATCGCTGAAATCGATCAAACGGTTTGAATGACATGAAGATATTCTTGCGAATACTGAAGTTCGTTCGTCCATACTGGAAAACGCTTGCACTTTCACTTGTCTGCACGTTTTTGTTTTCGATTTTCAGCGGAGCGTCGATATATCTTTCCATCCCGTTACTGGAAACATTGTTCGACCAATCACCTTCTCCTTCGATGCAGCAACAGACCCCGCCGCGGAACAGTCTCATCCCGAACGAAGTCATCGGGTTTAAACAGCAAGTGGATCGAACAATGCAATCGTACATCTTTGTCGGGTCAAAGACGGAATCACTGTACAGAATTTGCGTGATCATCCTTATTGTCTTCCTTCTCAAGAATCTCTTCGGTTATATTCAATCGTATATGATGGCGCATGTCGAGCAAGGGCTGATGATGGATATTCGAAACGAGTTGTACCGTCATCTGCACGACCTTTCGCTAAGTTATTTCACGAATGAGCGGACCGGCAATCTCATCTCCCGGGTCACCAACGATGTGAATGTCGTCAACGGCGGAGTCTCGGCAAGTTTTGTGACATTGATCCGCGAGCCGCTCCTTGTGATCGTGTTCCTTGCGATTGCATTCTCACTGAGCTGGCAATTGACATTGCTCTCGTTCGTCGTTTTCCCATTTTCTCTTTTCATCATCAGTTGGATCGGCCTTCGCCTCCACAAAGAAAGCAGGCTCATGCAGGAAAAAATGGCGGACATAACGTCTGTTCTGCAAGAGACCATCTCGAACGTAAAAGTTGTGAAAGCATTTGCGATGGAGGATTTCGAAGATAAGAAATTCCGGAAGGAGACATCCAGTTACTTTCGCACCATCCTCAAGTTGACGCGGATACGGAATCTTGGTTCTCCGGTGACGGAATTCCTCTCCATCGTCGCTGGCGTCGCCGTTATTTGGTACGGAGGGCGTCAAGTGCTTTCGACGGGGGACATGAAGGCGGCGGAATTCCTGGGATTCCTTTTTGCAATTTTCCAGGTGATGCCGCCAGTGAAAGAACTGAGCAGCGTCTCGAATCGGCTCCAGGAGTTCGCGGCAGCGGGCGAACGAATTTTTGAGATTCTCGACACGAAGCCATCCGTTCAAAACGATCCCCACGCAGTGCCGCTCGCAAAGCTGGAGGACTGTATTGAGTTTAGGGATGTATCGTTTGCGTACGCAAACGGAGGAGGTGAAGGGATCGTCAAGCGGGAAATTCTCGCGGGAATTAGCCTCACGGTCAAGAAAGGAGAAGTGGTCGCGGTTGTCGGACCGAGCGGCAGCGGCAAGACAACACTCGTCGACTTGCTCCCACGATTCTATGACCCGGTGGAAGGGACGATTACCATCGACGGCCTCAATCTGCGGCAAATCGAGATGCAGTCGCTTCGAAATCAAATCGGCATAGTGACACAGGAAACGATTCTTTTCAACGACACCGTCCGCAACAACATCGCGTACGGTTTGAGCGATTGCCCCGAAAGCAAAGTCAGAGACGCCGCACGCGCGGCGAATGCACTGGGTTTCATCGAAGCGATGCCGCAGGGATTTGAGTCGATCATCGGCGACCGGGGCGTAAAACTTTCGGGCGGGCAACGCCAGCGGCTTTCTATTGCGCGCGCGCTGCTAAAAAATCCGCCTATCATGATTTTTGATGAAGCGACATCGGCGCTCGATTCGGAGAGCGAGATTCTTGTCCAGGAAGCGATCGACCGATTGATGCGAAACCGCACGTCGTTTATTATTGCACACCGACTCTCAACAATACGCAATGCTGACAGAATTATCGTGCTTGAAAAGGGAAAAATTGTGCAGGAGGGAAGGCATGTCGAGTTGTTGAAACAAAAGAGTGGCTTGTATAAGCGATTGTGCGACCTCCAGTTCAACGCCTGAGAACTCTTATGAATGCTCCTGCTGTTGCTATTCCTCAATCCCGGAACAATACGATTCTCTTCATTCTTCTAACGCTGCAAGTGGCCGTCATCTCCATCTCTATCGCCGCCGCGTCGCTCACCTTTGGGCTTTTGCTCATCTTCGTTCTGTACTGGAGCATTGCAGAACGGCGCTGGCTTTTTGTCCGAACACCGCTGGACTATTTCTTCCTCGCATATATTTGCATTGAATTTCTGACAACGGCCACGGCGATATATCCTGGCCAAGCAAAGCTCAATATGAAGCGGTTGCTTCTCATCTCGAATGTGTACCTAGTTCTGCTTGCATTCAATTCGCGTGAAAAATTTGCGAACAGTCTGGTGGTCATTTTCGCCGTGATTGCAGGACTGTCGATTGTGGAAATTATCTATTACTATGCTGAGCACGAGAGTAGATTATTCATTTTTCAGCATTACATGACAACGGGCGGCCTGAAAATGATCGTCTGCCTGTTAGCCGTCCCGTTCATACTTCACCGGGAGACTCCGGCACGATTCAAAAGGTGGGTTGCGTTGTTCTTCGTTCCCCCTTTCCTGGCCTTGATCCTGACGAACACCCGTAGTGCCTGGGTTGGGTTTCTGGGCGGTTTCATTGTCATGAGTTTTCTCAAGAATAAATATCTATTTCTGGTGCTCGTGCTCTTTCTCGCATTGTTCTTTTTATTTGCGCCCGCAAACCAAGTTCAACGAGCGAAGAGCATCGTCGATCTGTCTGATCCGACCAACCACAGCCGTTTGGTGATGTGGACGACGGGACTAAAAATATTCGCCGATCATCCGTTGTTAGGCGTCGGCGATTCGGACCTGGCCGAAGTCTATGCTGAGTACAAATCGCCGGATGATCCCGAACCGGGAGGACATCTCCATAATAATTTTGTTATGCTGCTCGTGACGATCGGGATCATCGGATTGAGTGTCGTGACGACGATGATGGTCAAGATACTGATAGTGGAATTTGGAATTTACAACAGATCGAAGGGGGATTGGCTGGCCGGTTCAATTGCCCTCGGTGCTTTTTCGGTATTCATCGGATTTCTTCTCAACGGATTTTTCGAATGGAATTTTGGCGACCACGAAATTATGGTGTTCATTTGGTTCACCGTCGGAATTGCAATTGCAGCTGAACGTACCATAGAATGGAAGACGGTATGACGCCATTGTCAGTCATTGTCATCGCGCTCAACGAAGAGCGCAATATAGCTGAATGCCTGGAAGGGGTTCGTTGGGTGGACGAGATCATCCTTGTCGATTCGGGCAGCAAGGATGCCACAGTAAAGCTCGCCGGTCAATTTGGAGCGAAGGTCTTTGTCCAGCCTTGGGAAAGTTTTGCGGAAGCGAAGACATTCGCCGTTTCGAAATCACGCAATAATTGGATATTGTGGCTGGACGCTGATGAACGGGTGCCGCGCGAGCTCGCAGTTGAAATCCAGGAACTGTTGAAAAAGCCCGCGCTGAAAGCTGCGTACTCGGTTGCCCGGCGCGCATATTTTTTGGGGCGTTGGATGCGGCATTCGGGATGGTATCCGGGAAAGGTGGCCCGATTGTTCGACAAAAATCTTGCAAAGTTTTCATCAACTGCGGTCCACGAAGGATTAAAGGTGCGCGGTGAGGTGGGCGAACTACGCAACGACCTGTTGCATTTCACCGATCCGAATTTGTATCATTACATTCAAAAGTTTAACCGGTATACGTCCTTGGCAAGTGAGGAATCTTTCAAAGCGCGAAAGCGTTTTCGACTTCTCGACGTCCTTCTCCGCCCGCCCTGGTTGTTCTTCAAAATGTATTTTCTCCGGCTTGGATTTTTGGATGGCGTCCAGGGTCTTATCCTGGCTCTTCTTTCTTCGGCGTATGTCTTTACAAAATATGCTAAATTGTGGGAAGCGTGGACCGGTGCTCCTTCCTCAAATCACTCCTGACCTTCCGTAATTTCCCCGCTATTTCCCTTTGTAATCCACGCATAAATGCTGCGAAGTTGATTTTGGCGTCTCTCTTTCGTACCATTGCATCGAATCTAAATTCCGGAAATGTGTTTTTTCCATACCTGAGGACGTAATTGATGGATAGTCCAGACAAAAATCAAATAATGTTCATTCAAATTGTCGCGATGTTTCAGACGGCGGCTCTTCAACAAATGGGAAAACTCAAGAATCCCATGTCTGAGAAAATTGAGAAGGACTTGCAGCAGGCGCAACTCTCGATAGACATCCTCGATATGTTCAAAGAGAAAACGAAAGGGAATCTCTCGCCCGATGAAGAACGTTTTCTCAGCAATATCCTGCAGGACTTGAAGCTGAATTACGTCGATGAGCTGGCTAAGGATGCGCAGCGACCAAAGATTGACGATCCTGCTGCTCAACCGCCTGCTTCGACGACAACGCAAGAGGCAGCTCAATGAAATTCGGGATAGTTGGAAATCTCAGCAAGGAGACGCTGGGCGATGCCGTGATGAGTTTGTTGGGGACGGGTGAGAAGCGATTCATCGAGTTCCTCATTCACGACGAGATCGCAAAGAGCATCAACAAGGAGGCCGGAAAGAGAGTCATTCAAAAAAAATATATCGCGCCGATGGAAAAGATCGTGTCTGAGTGCGATATGATGATCGCGTTTGGAGGTGACGGTACAATTCTCTCTACCGCAAGGCTGGTCGGCCGAGCAGCCGTACCCATCCTCGGCGTTAATCTCGGAAAGCTCGGTTTCCTTGCGGAATTGTCGGTCGATGAAGTTGAATCGTTCGTCGATGACATCCTGAACAATCAGCATGTGATCGAAGACCGAATGGTCGTGAAGGTAACGGCCGAAGGGCATGATGTTCAGATGTTCGGTGTGAACGATATCGTCATCGACAAAAGCAATTCTTCGCGCGCTATCGATATGGATACCTACGTCAACAACGACTACCTCGTGACCTACACCGGTGACGGCATCATCGTTGCAACGCCGACAGGCTCGACGGGGTATTCGCTTGCAAGCGGCGGTCCGATCGTGGTGCCGGCGAGCGATGTGTTGACAATTACTCCCATATCTCCGCATACCCTGACTGCCAGATCCGTCATCGTTCCCGATTCAAGCGTAATTCGTGTGTCCATCGAATCCGAGCTTCAAAGCGTGAGGGTGACGGCAGACGGCCAGCAGGAGAAGATCTGCACTCCGCCGGTGAGTCTTTTCATTCAAAAGGCCGACTATACAGTGAAACTCGTGAAACGGAAAGACAAGAGCTATTACGACGTTCTTCGTTCAAAACTCATGTGGGGGAAGGACATCAGGGTAACTAAGGTAGATTGATATGGTAAAGATGGCGCGATGCTGTGTCGCTCTCCTCATCATCGCAGGCTGTGGGGGGGAGGGTCCGTACCGGATGACCGTCGAGTCTCATGGGACGAAAATTGTCGTCGGTAAGTTCACGCGATCGCTGCTCGAATCCGATTCGTCATTCTCATGGTACCGCCGCAACTACGATGCATTCACACCGGACTCGGCATCGATTGCATATCTCTCAACCGCCGCGCACGATGTCCATTTCATCGTTGTTGCTGGCACGTGGTGCGGCGACACCAAATATGAATTGCCGAAATTCTTCAAGACCGTTTCGCTCTCTCATATCCCCGAAACGAATATCGATCTGTATGGAGTCGACAGGTCAAAGATAAGCAATGACGGACTAACCGAGAAATACGGCGTCACCCGGGTGCCGACGTTTATTCTTTTTTCCGATGGGAAAGAGATCGGGAGGATTGTGGAGTCCACGAAGAACGGGATGGAATTCGATTTGACGGGTTTGCTCAAGAAGAAGTAGACGAGCTTACGGTGTATCCTTCGCTCCTTCTAAAATCCATCTCTTTATTCCCCGTATTTGATTTTGCGAAAGTTGTTTCGTGGGCGGCATGGGATAGATGTTCACAATGAGCCTCCATTCAATGCACCACACTAGTATGCTGTTGCTCGTATCCGGCGGCGTTATTATTGTGTAGTCCGCTTTCCAAAGTCCCGCGTAAAGCGTCAAGTCGAGATTATCGTTTCCTCCATTTTGAGCACTCCCTTTTCTCGCAACTTCGTGGCATGCCGCCGAGGCACAAGCGGCGAAGAACAACGGTTGAACCTGTTTCGCAAAGCTGATGTTCGAATCTGGGAAAACGATCTCGTCGATCTTTGTGACCGGATTTGACGTGTCCCTGCACGCGGAAAAACCGATGACGGCAGCGGTTACAGATGCAAGAAGAGCGATTTCGCAATCATGGATAATGACCTTCATTCTCATTCTTCTGGGAGATATAGTCAATAGTTGTGTAAAAAAAATTAAGCAGCAAGCCGTAACCTAGAGTGTTTGCGTTGACGTAATAGATCGATCGTTAAAGCGACAAGTC
>JAGVPT010000256.1 GCA_020052095.1 Bacteroidota bacterium
CCTCCGTTGGAACGAGCTAAGCAAGGAGTATTTTACGGGCAGAGTAAGCATAACAATCCGCTTGAGCTAAGCACTGACGGGTTTGGGATTGCTATCGTAAATTCGTTTATCACATCGGAGATATCGGGGAGTTATTTAATCACGGCGTTCTTGATGGCTGATGAAACAATTCGGGATACCGTTAACTTGATTGTGAAGGTGCCGGATTTGGTGGAACTTGGGACTGGAGAACAGTATGAGTTGGTCGGTGCACCGAATAACCATGCAGGGACAAATGACCCTTGCCGTCCTGATCCACCGAAATCTGAGCACAGTCGGAATCATTTTGGAACGGGAGCACTGATCGCGGCGATACAGAGCATAGCTGCAGCGTATGAATCGTTGCATCCAGGGGTGCGTCTCAGAGTTAATGACATAAGTTTAGAGCAAGGAGGACTATTTGACAATTTCAATGACTGGATTTATCATCCGAATCAGACTCATGGAGAACACAGAAACGGGAAGAGTGCCGACATCGCATTTTCTGGTATTAACAGTAATAAGGACTGCGTACAAAGACTTGCCCTCCAAGACCTCTCTGAACTCATAGAACAGTATACAGACGACGACACTTACATGCATCACGGAGATAAGCCACATTATCATATCAGAGTAAGGTGATCTTATGCGAAAACAGATTTTCGTCTATATTTCAATAATTCTGGGCCTACCCTCAAATGCATTTAGCCAAGACACACTCAATATTCTCTACTACCCATCGGCAAAGGACTTCATTGAGACCGTTCACGCGAGCGCGAGTTTAAAGGGGGATTCACTGATTTATTCCTTTCTCGTGGAGAATTCAACAAGCAGCCCACAAGCAATTTATTCATTCCACATTGGAATTTCTTCTTTAGTTAGAAACGCAAGTGTGCCAACCGGATGGCGGGTGAGAATAGGCGAAGGCGTGCAGGCAATTCCCAGAGTCATGTGGTGGTCTTCCGACAGCATCCACAATGTTTTGCCAGGGATGGTGTTGGGAGGATTTTCTTTCACATCCCGGGGTTTACCTAGTATAAGAAACTACTACGCAAAGGCTTTTGTCTTACCACCGATTGTTGATGTCGAACCCGATTCGATTGTGGGTGGTGGAAGGTTTTTGGACAGCCGTAAGATTGGAAAGACTCTTGCCCCCGTTGATCCTCCCAATCCTTTTATCCCATTGGACTTTCTCGACACCCTCATTTCCTACAAGCACCAAGCTGTAACTCTGGGTTGGCTGAAAGATAGGAGAGAAGACCAAAAAGATGAAGACGATGAAGAAAAAGAAGACGGCATTGTTGCAAAGTTAGACAAGCGGTTGGGGAAAGCCCGTGCGGAGTTACTCAAAGGAGATTCCATCAAAGCACGAAAGGAACTGGAGAAATTCGTGAAGAAAGTTGAGAAGCTCTACAAAGAGAGCGACAAGGAGGAAGACAAGAATAAACCTGAAAAAGTAGTCATCACAAGCGAAGGATTTGCATTATTGAAATACAATGCAGAATATTTAATTGACCGATTGCCGAAGAAACAGAAATGAGGGAAGGAATAATGAAAGCACTCTATCAAATACTGGTAATGCTGTGCGCTTGTGTCCTTGCCTCTGCTCAGCCAGCGCACCAAGTTCCGTTTGCATCTTCCAACAATGCCATCGAGCTTGCTATTCATAACTCATCTACCGTTCCAGTCTCTCACGTGAAGGTGGAAGCAACAAACGTTCCTGCGTGGCTCCGGTTTACCTCTACCGGACAGACAATAAAACAACTCAAAGAAAAAGAAGGCGTAACGGCTGTTTTTTGTTTCTCCATTGAAAAAACAGCGCCAGTGAACAAGCCTCAGACGATTACGTTCACGATAACAAGCTCAACAGGAGAACAGTGGACAAAGCAACTCACCATTGCCGTCAACCCGCCGGATCATTTTGAGTTGTTCCGGAATTATCCGAATCCGTTCAATCCTTCAACGACAATTTCTTACCAGCTTCCAAAAGACGAACACATTGTACTGAAAATTTATAACTCCATTGGACAAGAGGTAACGACATTGGTCAATGATGACCGACTTGCGGGTTATCATCAGGAGGTGTGGAATGCATCGAATGTAGCCAGTGGAATGTACATTTATCAGCTATCAATGAATAACGGGCAAGGGAAAAAGGAGTTCTACAGAAAGAAGATGTTGCTTGTGAAGTAATCAAACGTAACCAATAGACATTCTCTCGGAGAGGGCGGAGGAGATACTCCGCCCTAACTTTTTGCAAGAATTAGTTCAACTTTGCACGAAAAGAACAAAAAATGCAGGCTAACCACTCGCTCAAGCTGACGGAAAGTACGGCGTGCTTTTCCACCGCGCGAAAAAAATTATTTAGGGAAATAGCGGTACGTTCCGCACGTATAGTTTCCGATGATTTGGCTGCACGTCGCCGTCAGCTTAGCTCCGGTCCGTTAGCCGGCATTTTTTGTGCATCAAACCGACATGGTCTATAACTCCAACGGCGAAAAGATTTCGCCAA